>JAJYPJ010000058.1 GCA_021795435.1 Pseudomonadota bacterium | reverse complement strand
GGGCCAGATACTGCTGGTGCTCGTCTTCCGCGAAATGGAACTGTCCTGCCGGCCGGATGTCCGTCGTGATCGCACCGTAGCCCGCCGCGTCGAGAACGCGCTGGTATCCGGCGCGCGAAGCCGCCGCTGCGGCATGCTGGTCTTCGCCCGTGGTGAAGATGCACGAGCGGTATTGCGAGCCGACGTCATTGCCCTGCCGCATGCCCTGCGTCGGGTCGTGCCGCTCCCAGAACGTCCGCAGCAGTGCCTCATAGCTGATGCGCGCCGGGTCGTAGACGACGCGGACCGTCTCCGCATGCCCGGTCGAACCCGTGCAGACTTCGCGATAGGTCGGGTTGCGGGTCGTTCCGCCGGCGTAACCAACCGCTGTGCTGTAGACGCCAGGCAAGGTCCAGAACGCACGCTCCGCGCCCCAGAAGCAGCCCATTGCAAAAAAGGCCTCACGCATGCCCTCCGGTACGGCGACCAGGGGGTTCCCCGAAACCCGGTGGCGGTCCGTCCGCAGCCGCGGCGTCGCCCGATCCTCCGACCCCGGCGCCGCCATGGCTCAGTCGCGCTCCAATTCAGCCGCGCGCCGCCAGTCGCCGATGGCCGGAAGCGCCAGGATGGCGTCAACGTACGCGCGGGCGAGCGCGGGCAAACGAATGCCATAGACCTCGAAGCGCAGCGCGACCGGCGCATACATGGCATCGGCGCACGTAAACGCTCCGTAGAGGAACGGGCCGCCGTGGCCGAACCGGTCGCGGGCCTCCTGCCAGATCGCCAGCACACGACCAATGTCCTGGGCAGCATCATGGCCTGGCACGAGGGGGGCGCCCGAGCGGCGCAGGTTGAGGGAGAGATCGCGCCGCAAGGCCGCGAATCCCCCGTGCATTTCGCTGGCGATCGAGCGCGCGTGCGCCCGCGCCGCAGGGTCCTGGGGCCAGCCGCGGCCATCCATCCAGGTTTCACTGATGTATTCGAGGATGGCCAGCGACTCCCAGATGACGAGTTCACCGTGGTGCAGCGCCGGCACCCGGCCACTGGGCGAATATCGGGCGACTTCGGCACGGAATTCCGGACGGTGAAGCCACAACAGCTTCTCCTCGAAGTCGACGCCCGCCTGGCGCAACATCAGCCAGGGCCGCAACGACCAGGACGAGTAGGTCTTGTCGCCTATGACCAGGAGGGGACGGGCATTCATGACGACCTCGCGCGGATGATTCCTGCAAGATTAGCGCGATTGCCGCCAACCCGGATCACGCGGCATGCGGATAGTCCGTGCGCCAATGGGCGCCAAGGCTATCGGGCCTCGCACGCATGGCGGACACGATGGCTTGGGCAAGGGCCAAGTGGTCGCGACCACTGGCGGCCGCCGGCCATGCCTCCAGCCAACGCGCGAGGTCGGCCGCAACGCGCGCGAGACCCGCCTCGTCCCGCAGCAAGCCGGCGCCGTTCCAGAGCCGCTCGCCCAACGCGCGGCGGGTGCCCGCATCCAGCGGCCGGTACACCCGCGGGCAGGGTGCGGGAGCACCACCGGCCACGGGCAAGTCATCGCTGAGTGCCGTGCCGAGCGTCCGGCCGAAGACAAGCCCCTCGAGCAGGGAATTGCTGGCGAGCCGGTTGGCGCCGTGCACGCCTGTGCCAGCGACTTCGCCCACGGCAAACAGGCCGTCCAGCGTCGTGCGCGCGGCAGCGTCGACCCGGACTCCGCCCATGCAGTAGTGGGCTGCGGGCGACACCGGCACAAGGCTGACCCGAGGGTCGATCCCGGCGCGCATGCAGGCCTGGAATACCGTCGGAAATCGCTCCGGGAAAGCGCTGCCCACGGCCATTCGGGCATCAAGATAGACCGCATGCCCGCCGAGTTGGCGGGCCGCCACGGCGCGGGCCACGACATCCCGGGGGGCAAGTTCCGCCCGGGGGTGCACATCGGCCATGAACGGTTGGCCCTGGTCATCCCGGAGCATCGCGCCTGCGCCGCGAAGCGCTTCCGTCAGGAGGGGCAGCGATTCCACGCAATCCGCCACCGCCAGCGCGGTGGGATGGAACTGCACGAATTCCAGGTCGCGCAACCGCGCGCCGGCCGCCAAAGCGATCGCCGCGCCGCTGCCGTCGCTCGTGGCGGGGTTGGTGGTTCGCGCATACAACGCGGCGTAGCCCCCCGTGGCCAGTACCACCGCCCTCGCCCGCCAGAGCTCGATCGCCTCGCCATTCCAGGACCACGCTCCCACGATGCGTCCCTGCGCATCCTGCGCCAGCGCAATCGCGCAACGCCCGGCCAGGAGCCGGACGTGGGTTGCCTGGGCCGCGGCACGCGCGAGCGCGCCCATGATCACGGCACCGGTGGAATCACCCCGCGCATGGACGATCCGCGCGTGCCCATGCGCCGCCTCGCGGCCCAGCATCAGCTCCCCTTGCGGACCGCGATCAAACGCGACGCCGAGCGCCTGCAGCCAGGCCACCGCCGCTGGCGCGCCTGCAGTCAGTCGGTCCACGGCCTCGCGATCGTTGTGGAAGTTGCCGGCAACCACGGTGTCGGCAGCATGCTGGGCTGGATCGTCGGCGGCCCCCAGGGCCGCGGCAACGCCCCCCTGGGCCCACGCACTTGCACCGCCGGGACGGGCGGCCGCGTCAAGCACGCAAACGGTCCGTGGCGCCGCCGTCAATGCGACCGACAGCCCGGCGACGCCTCCGCCGATCACCAGCACGTCGCATTCGGCCGTCGGGGCCATCGATCCCGCCATGGCTCAGGCGCGGCCCACGGCCAGCATCCGCTCGAGGGCCCGCCGGGCCGGGACCACGACGGACTCGGACAGCACGATTTCATGGCGTCCATCCCGCAAGGCATCGCGGATGCCTTCCAGCGTGATGCGGCGCATGTGCGGGCACAGGTTGCATGGGCGCGTGAAGCGGATGTCGGGAAATTCGGCGGCGACGTTGTCGCTCATCGAGCACTCGGTGATCAACGCGACATGCCCGGGATGCCGGCTGGCCAGATAGTCCACCATTCCCTGGGTGGATCCCACGAAATCCGCTTCGGCCAGCACGTCCGGGGGGCATTCCGGATGGGCAACGATGTGCAGATCCGGCAACTCGCGGCGCATGCCTCGAAGTTGCGGGCCGCTGAATCGCTGGTGCACCTCGCAAGCACCCTCCCACAGCACGAGCTCGACGCCGGTCTGCTGCTGGACGTGGTGGCCGAGATAGCGATCGGGCAGGAAAATCACGCGCGGCACGCCGAGCGATTCGACGACCCTCAGCGCATTGGCCGAGGTGCAGCAGATGTCGCTCTCGGCTTTGACCTCGGCGCTGGTATTGACGTAACTGACCACCGGAACGCCCGGATGCCGAGCGCGCAAGGCCCGGACGTCCGCGGCGCCCACGGACTCCGCAAGCGAACAGCCCGCCGCCATCGACGGCTGCAGGACCGTCCGCCCCGGATTGAGGAGCTTGGCCGTCTCCGCCATGAAAACGACGCCCGCCATGACGATCACGTCCGCCTCGCTGCGCGCAGCCTGCTGCGCCAGCGCCAGCGAGTCGCCCGTGAAGTCGGCCACGCCGTGGTAGATCAGCGGCGCCTGGTAATTGTGCGCAAGGACGACGGCGTTGCGGGCACGCTTCAGCTCGGCGATTTCCTGGAGCAATGCCTGCGCGGCAAGCCGCTCCACGACCGGGACGGCGACGGCCAGGGCGGCTTCGCGGCGTTGGGTGGCGACTGACATATTCTCACTTCGAGTATTTATGGTTCCGCCATGCTAGGCAGCAGCCACCGTCGGCGCAACCCGTCCGGTCGCGGCCATTGCGCGCCGCTTCAGGGAAGAAGGACGGTCAGGCGCCCCGCCGCGTCACGCTGGCTTCGCGTGACGCTTGCGCAAGGCCCACGCCGGCTCGCCACCGGGGCTCCGGGCACGCGCCGGAGCGCGGTCCGGGAACACTTCGGCCAGAACCTTCAAGGCGGACTCGAGCGCCACGTCGGGCACGAGGACCCGGATGACATCGCGCACGGGCAACCGACCGATGCCGCCGATCAGCGCGGCGCCGGTAATGAACGCGGGGATGCCTTCATGCTCCAGGGCGTCCTTGGCAATCTGGGCATCGACGATCGACTCGGCGTGGTAAGCGGTCTGCATGCCGGATCCTCCTCGGGGCGGCTGCAGACTACGCCGATCGCGTGCGACTTGCAGCAGGCTAAACTGGGCCTCTTTGTCGTCCATCCCGCACGTCATGGCCACCGATGCAACCGTGAACCCGCCGCAGCACTTCATCCGCCAGATCGTCGCCGCCGACCGCCAGGCGGGCAGGCACGGCGGGCGGGTGGTGACCCGCTTTCCGCCGGAGCCCAACGGCTACCTGCATCTGGGCCATGCGAAGAGCATTTGCCTGAATTTCGGCATCGCGGCTGAAAACGGCGGCACCTGCCACCTGCGCTTCGACGACACCAACCCGGCCCGGGAAGATCCGGAGTTCGTGCGATCCATCCAGGACGACGTGCGCTGGCTCGGCTTCTCCTGGGGCGCCCTCCGCCATGCCTCCGACTACTTCGAGGTCTTTTACCGGGGTGCCGAGAAGCTCGTCCGCATGGGACTCGCCTACGTGGATGACCTGGATGCCGAGCAGATGCGTGAATACCGGGGCACGCTGACCGAGCCCGGCCGGAATTCACCGTTCCGCGACCGCAGCATCGAGGAGAACCTCGACCTCTTCCGCCGCATGCGAGCCGGAGAGTTCGCGGACGGCACGCGAACGCTGCGGGCCCGAATCGACATGGCAGCCGGCAACATCAACCTGCGTGATCCGGCCATCTACCGGATCCGCAAGGTGAGGCACCAGAACACCGGCGACGCGTGGTGCATCTACCCGATGTACGACTACGCCCATTGCGTCTCCGACGCGGTGGAGGGCATCACGCACTCCCTGTGCACGCTCGAGTTCGAGGACCATCGCCCGCTCTATGACTGGTTCCTGCGCCAGCTGGACCTGCCGAGCGACCCGTCGCTGACCGAGCCCCTGCGCGCAAACGGCCTCTGGCTGCAGCCAAGCACGCCCCAGCAGATCGAGTTCGCGCGAGGCAACATCAGCTACACGGTGATGAGCAAGCGCAAGCTGCTCGCGCTGGTGAATGAAAAGCTCGTCTCGGGCTGGGAAGACCCGCGCATGCCGACGATCAGCGGGTTGCGCCGGCGCGGCTACACGCCCGAGGCCATTCGCCTGTTCTGGGAGCGGATCGGCATCAGCAAGCAGAACAGCGTGATCGACCTCGGCGTCCTCGAGGGCTGCGTGCGCGAGGACCTGGAGCGCGCGGCCGCCCGCCGTTTCGCGGTGCTCGATCCGATCCTGCTCACGATCAGCAACCTGCCCGCCGGACATACCGAAACCCTGCATTTCCCCAACCACCCGAAGGACGCCCGCTTCGGCACCCGCGACGTCCCGTTCGGGCCCCGCCTGTGGATCGATCGCGACGACTTCATGGAAGTCCCGGCCAAGGGGTTCCACCGGCTCGTCCCGGGCGGCGAAGTCCGCTTGCGCGGCGTGGGCATCGCCCGCTGTGACGAAGTACTCAAGGATGCAGACGGCCGCGTCTCCGAGGTGCGATGCACGCTCGATCCCGACTCGCGACCGGGCATGGCCGGGGCCGACCGCAAGGTCAAGGGCACGATCCACTGGGTCAGCACCGAACACGCCCGCGCTGCCGAAATTCGCCTCTATGACCGCCTCTTCGACGTCCCCGATCCTGATGAGGAAAGCGGCGGCAAGACCTATCGGGACTACCTCAATCCGGACTCGCTGCGCGTGGTGCGAGGCTGGGTCGAGCCCGATGCCGCATCATTGCCGCCCGAGGCCCGCATCCAGTTCGAACGCCTGGGCTACTTCGTGGCCGACCGCCACGACCACTCGCCGCAGCGCCCGGTCTTCAACCGGATCACCACGTTGCGCGACACGTGGTCGACGCGCGGGTGACTCGCTGCCAGCCCGCGCACACCGGCATGACGATCGACGCGCCATCCCGCGGCGGCGCAATCGAGGCCGAGGCGTGGCGATCCCGTGGGCCAGCCCTTCCCGGATGCGCCTGAATGCTCTACGGCCAGGTCCATCTCGCGCTTCCCCCATGGCTGCTCCAGATGGGACTGGAACAGCGCCGCTACACCGATGACGAAGCACGCATGGGGTTGGCAATCGAGCTGGCGCGATTGAATGTCGCGCACGGCAGCGGCGGCCCCTTCGGCGCCGCGCTGTTCTCCGGCGACGGACGGCTGCTGGGCGCGGGGGTCAACCGCGTCGAGGCCATGACGTGCTCCGTGGCCCACGCCGAAATGATGGCGTTCATGACGGCGCAATCCCGATTGTCCCGCTATCGCCTCAATGCGGATGGACTGCGCGTCGTCCTGGCGACGAGCGCACAGCCATGCTGCCAGTGCTATGGCGCGGCCATGTGGGCCGGGATCGACGAAATGCTCATCGGTGCGCGGGCTGAAGACGTGATGCGCCTGACGGCATTCGACGAGGGCCCGCTGCCGGCCGATTGGACCGGAGAGCTTGAACGCCGCGGCATCGAGGTCCGGAGGGATCTCCAGCGGGAGGCTGCTTGTGCGGTCCTCGCCGACTATGCAGCGCGCGGCGGTGCGACTTACTGACCGGCCGATGGACACCCCGCGGCCCCGTCTAACCCCTGCCACGGGACGCGCAGTCCTGTGCCGCGCGGGATTCGAAAAGGAAGCCGCCGGCGAAATGAGCGCGCTCGCCGGCGAAGCACGGTGCGGGGGCTATGCCCGCGCCGTGGCCGACACCGGCGTTGCGGCATTCGAGCTTTACGCGGCTGAAGACCTTGGCGCATTGCAAGCGGCGTGCGCATGGAGCCGACTGGTCTTCGCCCGGACCGCCTGGGACCTGCACGCGCGCATCGACGGGCTGCCGAGCCGCGACCGCGTCGGTGCGCTGCGGGAGGCCTTCCAGTCGCTGCGGATCCAGGGCAGCGGCCTGCGCGTCGAACATGCCGACAGCGCCGATGCCCGCGCGCTCTCGCCCTTGGCACGGGCGTTGTCGCTGCCCTTGCAGCGGTCCTTCCATGAGGCGGGCATTCTCCGCGCAAGCGAAGCCCGCACGCTGCATGTCCTGCTGATGCCCGACGCAGCCGCGTTGCTTTGCAGTGCGATGCCAGGTAGCGCCTCGGCCTGGCCGGGAGGCATCCCTCGCCTTCGGTTCCCCGCGTCGGCACCCAGTCGATCCACGCTCAAGCTCGAGGAGGCGTTCCTGGTGCTGCTCGATGAATCCGAACGCCACCGGTGGCTGGCCCCTGGCCAGCGCGCGGTCGACCTCGGGGCCGCACCGGGGGGCTGGACCTGGCAGTTCGTGCGTCGGTCGATCCGGGTCACGGCAGTGGACAACGGGCCCATGCAGGCGGCGTTGCTGGATTCCGGCCTGGTCGAGCACCGTCGCGACGACGGCTTTCGCTACCTGCCGCCGAAGCCGGTGGATTGGCTGGTGTGCGACATGGTTGAACAGCCCCGTCGCATTGCCCAGTTGATGGCCCGCTGGCTCGTGGGCGGACACTGCGCGCGCGCGCTGTTCAATCTGAAGTTGCCCATGAAGAAGCGACGCGAAGAGGTCGAGCTTTGCCTTGGCGTCCTGCGCACCGCGGTACCGGGCGTCCGGCTGCGTGCCCGCCAGCTTTACCACGACCGGGAAGAGGTGACCGTGCTCGCCCTGCCGACGCCTCGCTAGCGGCGCACGGCCCAGTCGGCTGCGCTAGCATGCAGACTCGCCCGACCTATCCGGAGTCCCGCACGATGAAACGCTTGGCCCTGCTGTTGCTGGTCCTCGCTGCAGCCACGGGCATGGAAGCCAACGCTGCGGCCACGCTCGTAAGGCCATACAACCCCGATGCCAACGCGTCGGCGGAAATCCAGGCTGCCTTCGCCGAGGCGCGGCAGGACCACAAGCCCGTGCTCATCTTCTTTGGCGCCAACTGGTGCCCGGATTGTCGCGCGTTGGCCAAGGCGCTATCGACCGGCAAGAATGCCGCCTTGGTGCACCGCCACTTCAATGTCGTCAAGGTCGACGTGGGCAACTTCGACCGCAACCTCGACGTGGCCGCCCGATATGGTGATCCGATCAAGAAGGGGATACCGGCGGCGGTCATCCTGTCCCCGGAAGGCAAGCTGGTTTACGCGACCCGCGCCGGCGAACTGGCCAACGCCCGGACCATGAACGACGCCGGCATCTACGCGTTCTTCGAGCAGCGCGTGAATGGCCTGAAATCCGGTGGCTGAGGCATCCGGTCTTAGAATGCCGAGGCTGGCCACGCCTCCTCCCGCATGCGACCCCTTCATTTCCAGCGCTATCTGATCACCGGCCTGCTGACCATCATCCCGCTCTGGGTGACGTTGGCGGTATTCGGTTTCGTGGTGCGCTTGCTGGCCGGGATCGGGGCGCCACTGGTCGAGGGCGGCCTCGGGGCATTGCATGGCGTGGCACCGGATCTGGCCGTTTCGCTGGAGCAGGGATGGATCAACAACGTGTTGGCGCTGGTCGCAACGCTGCTGTTGCTGTACGTCATCGGCTGGCTGGCCAACCGCGTGGTCGGCCGGCAACTGCTGAACCGTTTTGATGCAGTGATGGAGCGCATCCCGATGGTGCGCACGATCTACGACGGGACCAAGAAGCTCACCGCCATGATGCAGAAAAAGCCCAGCGGGACCCAGCGCGTGGTCCTCGTTGAGTTCCCGCAGCCGGGCATGCGGGCCATCGGCTTCGTCACGAGCACGCTGCGCGAACAGGATACGGGACGTGAAATGGTGGCGGTCTTCGTGCCGACGACACCCAATCCCACGGGCGGCTACCTCGAGATCGTGCCGCTTGACTGCGTCACGCCCACCGACTGGACGGTCGACCAGGCCATGGCTTTCATCATTTCCGGCGGCGCCGCGCCGCCGGACAACCTGCCCCCCACCGTTCCCTGTGCGACGCGCATGGCGGGCATGGCCCCCGTCCCGCGCTCCCCATGACTGCGCCACCTCCCACCGGCGCAATCCGCGCCGGCCGCCGCGCCGGGACAGCCCGGCCTGCCTGATGCCGATGCCCATCGATCCCTTTGCCGTCAAATTCCTCGTCGTCTACGCGTACGTAGGTGCGGTTCTGGCCGTCCATCTGCGAGGCCGGGAACGCCTGCGCTTCGACCGCCAGCTGGTCGACCATTCGGCGCTTTTTGCGCCCTACAACCTGTTGATGTACGCGTTCAGCAAGGTTCCGTCGCGACCCATCGTCGACCGCTCCCGGTTTCCCGAATTGGATGCGCTGCGCGCGCATTGGCAGTCCATCCGGGACGAGGCGCTGGCGCTGGCGCAGGCCGGCGCGATTCGCCAATCCGAGGGCCGCAAGGACGCCAGCTTCGATTCGTTCTTTCGCCAGGGCTGGAAGCGTTATTACCTGAAGTGGTACGGCAACGCCCTCCCGTCCGCGCAAGCCCAGTGCCCGCGGACCGTGCAACTGGTCAACGCGGTCCCCTCGGTGAAGGCCGCCATGTTCGCGCTGCTGCCGCCTGGCGGACACCTCAATCGCCATCGCGATCCCTTCGCCGGCTCGCTGCGCTACCACCTCGGGCTGGTCACGCCCAACTCGAGCGAGTGCCGGATCCTGGTCGATGGCGACGAGCTGGTGTGGCGCGACGGCGAGGACTTCATGTTCGACGAAACCTACGTGCACTGGGCCGAGAATCGCACGGAGCACACGCGCGTGATTCTGTTCTGCGACGTCGAGCGCCCCCTGCGCACGCCGCTGATGCGCACGATCAATCGTGCGGTCAGTCGATTCATGGGGCAGGCGACGGCAACGGAAAATGTCCCCGGCGAACCCGTCGGCGCGATCAATCGCCTCTACGCACGGCTCAATCGCTTCAATGCGCAACTGGGCCGTTGGAAGCGG
>JAJYPJ010000057.1 GCA_021795435.1 Pseudomonadota bacterium | reverse complement strand
TGCTGCCACCGGCATAGGCCGCGAAGGCGATCATCACGCCGGAAAGAAGCGCAAGCGATTTCTTAAGCATGGCTGGCAATTCCCCGTTCCCCTTAGGGTTTTAGCAGTGTAACACGCACTCGAACCGACTCCGCCAGCACGGCTGGCACGACCACATGTGGTCGAATCACCAAAGTTTGTACCGAATGCACCAACTTTGGTGTCGAAACCCCCTGTACCAACTTTGGTGTCACTTGGCGTTGGAGCATGCTGAACACGCCAATCTATTGTTTATATTTAACTTTCTTATTTTCAATGAGAACTGCTTTCAAATGAGAATGGCGCGACGCGTTCAGGAAACTACAGCTACCGCAATTTGCTCATGTTGCAACGCATCATGCCGAATTGTGCCCTGCATCACCCGCGTGCCGGCAGATGGCTGAGCTCCATTGCCGTCGTACACACTTTTGCAGCGTCCTCCAGCGCCAGATGCCGCGCAAGACGCTGGCGCAACTGCGCCAGCTGCGCCGGTGTCGGCACCAGGCGGCTGGTCAGAGCGGATGAATGGAGGGTCTGCGCCACCGCAATGTCCAGCCGACGCAGTCGCGCACTCGCGCCCTGCCGGACACAGCGCCACTGATAGCGCGCGACACGCTCCGGTTCGGCGTGTCGAGCCTGTGCCAGTTCCATGCCGAGGCGCGACAGGATGGACGCCAGCGGCGGCAGATAGGCGGCCGGTGCTTCTTCCAAAAGATGGTCCAGCAAAGCCCGCAGGCGCAGCAGGGGGATTGCAGGCATGCGCAACCCGGCGTCCTGCCCGCCGGTGGCATCGGGCCACAACGATGTCTGGACGATGGCCTCCGGCGCCGTCAGCAGCGCCATCACCCCGCAGTGCTGGGTCGCCGCAACCTCCAGCAGCATCTCGAGTACCGGCGGCGGCAGCGTGCGGCGCGTGTGCGTTCGCAAACGTGATCGAACCGAGGCCGGGACGCGGGCCCAGCGCTCCGGAATGCACCGCAGAGCCCGGCACGTCTGGTGGAAGGCATCGGGTGGCAACTGCGCACTCTGCGGATCCGCGGCATACCTGACGATCGCCAGGATCTGCGCATCGATCCAGCGTTCAAGTGCGCTTTGCGCGAGGTGTGCCGAACCGGCGCGCCAGCCCAGCGATGCCGCGCACTGACGACACTGGCGGCGCTGCACCAACGCATCGCAATCCAGCTGGGTGGCCCCACAGATCCGGCAGCGGTCCACCAAGGCGCAGCCGTGTGCGGGGCAGGTCTGCAGCAGCCGGATCGACCAGGCCACCGATTCACTGGCCTCGGCCCTCTCTTGCTCCGCGTAGCAGACCGGACACCACCGGCGCGGCCGATTCCTCGCGCACATCCCATGCAGGCTGAGGGCTCGGGAGACGGCCCACAGGGTGCCGCAGCGCAGGTCAGTCTGACCGGTGAGGTGTTCCATGACCCCGATGGCGCGTTCCACATGCTGCAACAGTCCTTGCTGTGGAATCGCAGCGTGGGCCGCTTCGATCGGCGTTGGCTTCAGCAGCGACGCGCGCCGCAGCCCGGTCACCTCGCTCATCCGCAACACATAGTGCTCGAACGACTCCACCTGCGCCGTCGCCACATGCCGCAGCGCCTGGGCTGGCAAGGCCGTCCAGAGTCCCTGCGTCATGCCCGCGGTCCCAGAGCGGTCACGCCCGTCGCTTCTTCGGTGGCAAGTCATGCAGCACCTGCTTCTTCAGCACACCCGGCTCACCGGGTGCACACAGTTCTTCGAACAGACGGACGTCCTCCCACATCTGCTGCGCGGCGGCGTCGTTGTGAAAGGAGGCGCGCAGGTCCGCCTCGCTGATCGCTTCACGCCCGGCCTGCCGGGCACGCATCATGCTGTCGTCGGCGAGCCTGATCAGCTCGCCGACAATCCCTGCGGTTTCCAGGAACAGATCCTCGATCATGCCGCGCAGCACGCCCTGCTCGACGGCATATGCGTTCTCGATCGCACGCATCAGACCCACGAAATGCTTGCGGTCATCCTCCCGATGCGGCGAATACGGACGCATAAAGACGACGTGGGCGCGACGGCGAATCTCGGGGCGGGTCATCCACAGCTTGGACATCGCAGTCACACCCGTCAGCACGAAGTTGAGCTCGAGCTGTTCGGCAATCCCCATCAAGTGCAGGATGTGATCGGCAGGCTGCTTGTTGCGGCGGACCACGCACAGGGACGCCGCCTGTTCCACGGACACCGTTTTGACGGCGCGCGTGCGCGCCAGCTGGGTAAAGATGCTCCAGAGCCGTGTTTCGGGGACGCGCGAATAATCCACCCCATCAAGCTGCGCGCGTGCTTGATCCACCTCGCGCTCGAAGGCTTCGCACGCTTCACGATAGGCGCAGCCTTTCATCCAGCCGAGCCGTGGGAACGTGACCCTCTCGACCAGCGTTTGGGCAAACCCTTTGGAGGTGAAGTAGGCGTTGGCCGGCAGCTCGGCGTACACCTCGATCAGGGGAATACGGCCCTGACCCCACTGCCGTGGACTACCGACCAGGTCGCGGAACACGGCGTGTCTCAAGGTCGTCTTGCCGACCCCGGTTGGCCCCACCACGAAAACCATGCGCCCCGCCGTCGGATTGCCCAGCACGGCGCGCAACCGCCCGCGCGCCTCGAGAAAATGCGGATGCTCGAGCAGGTCCATCAACGAATCGCCGCGGCGGCGTCATCCCACAGTTCCGTCCAACGCGCCGTGGACGGATCTTCCATGGCCGAAACTTCGCTGGCATCGAGAATCGCTGACGGATGCAGATGGGTGTGCGCGCCCGCTGCCGAACGCGCACGCTCCATGCGCTGGGACAGCTTGCGCTCGACTTCAGTCTTCTGGTCGCGATTGGCGGCCTGGATGGCCGGCTCGACCAGACGCATCCAGAGGCGCTCGGATGCGCTCAGTGCGGCGCGCTGTTGCACCTTGCCATGGAAGGCCCTGAGTCGCTGCCCATTGATGATGACATGCAGCACACTGGGATCGGCGGCGTCTGGCCGCAATTCCTGCGGCGTCGCGATTCGGAGGGCGCTGCGCACTTCGAGCGAGGTGTAATCGTGATTGCCGAGCCGGATGCCCCGTTTTTCCGTTGCAGTGAATCCACCGGTCCAGCGAGGCGACGTTGCAAACAGCAGAGCCTCATCGAGGCGGCAAGGGATACCGAGCATGCCGAGGTTCGCTGTAGCGGCATCCTTCCGCTGCTGCGGCGTTTCGCCCTGAGCATTCGGGATATTGGGGACATCCTCGTAAAGGAATGCTTCGATCAGCTCGCACAGCTGCAGGAACTCGAGCCTGGCGGTCATCAGGCTCTTGAATTTGCCGTCGACCGAGCGTCCGGCTTTGTCCGGCAGTGTGCTCCCCGGCAAGCGTTGGGAGATGCGTGCGTTGATCTGCCCAATGCGAGTCTCAGCCTGGCTGTTGGACCGACTTCCCGCCGTCATCGTATCCAGCAAGGTCATGCCCCGGCTGAGTGCAAATTCTTTTAGCCAGGTGCTTTGATTGTCTGGACCGCGATCATTCACTATGACGCGCGGCAACGCGCCGTGACGGTGAACGATCTCGCGCATGAGCAAAGCCAGGCCCTCGGTGCGCGAAGGCCCGACCACAAAAGCATGGCCGACGATGATGTCGGTGGCTTCATCCACGGCGACATAAAAGCTGTCGTAGCCGCGCCCGGCGTCATCCTTGAGCGCGTGACGCTGGTCAATCAGTCGTTTCAGCTCAGGCGAAGCGCGAACGTCGCGCTTCGAGCTGTCAATGTGGACGGTGTGGAGAAATCCGGTCGCAGCGCCGGAACGCAGTCGCGGGTCACTTCGTGCCGCTGCGGCCTGGTAGGCACGCATACCACCCGTTTTCAGAGCCCTAAGTGCTGGATCCTCAGCCCGCAGGGCACGTCGGAAGGTCGTGATCGACGGGGTGTCCACTGCGACCGCGTTGCATTCTTTTTCCAGCAGAGTCCACGCACTGGGGATCGCAATGGGTGGCGTTCGGCCCTGGAAATCCTTGACTGCCCCGCGCAACAGTGTTTGCTGGGTCTCATCCAGGCGCGCCAGGCGGTTACCGCTCATTGCATAGGAGGGTAAACAAGCGTCTTGGGGCGTGATGCCCTTTTGCTCAGCTTCGGCAACCTTCTTGGCGAGTTCGCGCATGCGCCGCGTTGGCCTAACCTCGCCCTTCTCGATGGCCTGCAAGCGCTGCAGTCGGCGCATGGCGCGGTGCGCTGCGGCCGCCGAGGGCGCGGTAACCGGCATTTCCTCGCCTGGGGTTCCCAACATCCGCGCGCGCGCGTCAAGCAGAGCCTGATCGACTTCCAGCGCCTGTGCTTCGTCCCCGAAGACGCGGAATGCATCTGCGCCGATCGGATCACTCTGGATCGTGCCAAACAGCCGCCGCTGGGCCAACAGGACCGTCAGAGCCTGGCCATCGATGCCAGGCAACTGAGCACGCAATTCGGACCATGTGAAGGTGTGGTTCCTCAACAGCTTTGGGATCCTGGCTGCTGCAGCTTCGGCTGCCCCGTCGAGCGATTCGCCGAGACGCGCGTACAGCAGCTCCAGATTGCGAAGATAAATTGCGAAGGGATATGGCGGATGCCACACCTTGAAGCCCAAACCATGCACTGCCGCCCAGCGCGCGTACGGTTCACAGCTCCACGTTCCCTCTTTGCAGGACCAGCCTTTCTGATCCTCATGCGCGTGCAACCAACTCAGGTCTTTGCACTCCACCAGCGTGATGGCATCGCGTGCGAAGACCAAGGCATCCAAAGTCGCCGCCGTGATGTGCCGGTGCCCGTTCGGCAAACGCCGTTCGACACGGGCAAGCGGAACTTGTGTGACATACCCGACGACCCTCGGATCGAGATCGAGCTCGTACAGGAACATCCGCTCGACCGTGTGCGATTCAAAGATCCGCGGCGTCTGGCACTTTTTCGATGGCAAACTTCCGCGGATGTTGCGCAAGGCGCCCTTGCCCACGGCGCGGGCAGGGCTCAGGCGAACCAACTCCTCGATCGCGCGCTGCTGAGCCGCAGTCAGCACAAGCCGTTGGTAAACGGCCTCCCGCTCGCTTCGCCAACTGCTCTCATGTGCTGCTTCAATTGCGACTGCCGGCGTAAAAACTTGATCGTACATACGAACCTCCAGGTGTTGAACAAAAGCGCCCCTGCCCGACCCGCAGGGCACTTGACGCGCGGGTTGTGCCGCGTACACTGGAGGTGCTGACGCGTCTAATGTCTGCACCTCGAAGAACTCGTGGGGGGCAACCCACGAGTTCTTTTGTTTTGCGGGTTGCTGCTATGACGTTTTCACCGCCCTGAGAGCACTTTCTGCACTCTTTTCAATCGCGCGGGGCTTGCCTAGCATGGCCGCTCTTATTTCCACGCCGTGGACACGGGCCCACTCCAGGAATGGCCGGGAACTGAAATATTGGCCGCGATCGGTATAGATGGCCTTGGGCAAGCCATGGCTTGCTACCAGACCATCAAGCATCTTGAAGGCATCCTCTACCTCGCTGACCTTGATGATGTCCTTCGGATCGTCTGTCATGACCAGGATCAGCGACTGGCTCATGCCTCCATCAGCCGCGCGGCGGCACATGAAATCCATTGACCAGATACCCGAGGTTGGCGCCACTGGCGGCGCGCGCCGACGCCGCAGTTGGTTCTTTGCCTGGGGGCGCTGATTGGGTTCCCAGTGATTCATGTCCGCGTCCTCAGTGGAATCTGAGATGCCTTCGCGGGAGCGGGAGGACCCGCGTGCCCCGCCTGGGCAATGACGCTCAAACCCTGGCTGCCGCTGTGCGCCGTGCCCGGCAAAAGTTCAACACTGGCGAGGAACTTGGCAAGGCCGTGGCTGCTCATGAACCAGCCGCGTCGGGATGGAAGCCGCGTCATCGGAACTGGAAGGTTGCCGCGCGTGCGGGCTTTGAGCACTGCCTGTGGGCTCCGATATCGCAAGACTTCTGCGACTTCTTGTGTCGTCAGCAGAGGCCCGTAGCGCAGCACCAGATTGGCTTCCAGCGCTTGGATACGGTGATCACGTGCCTGCTGCTGTAGTCTGCCGGGGGCCATCAAAGGGCACCTCCAGTCTGTGAAGGACCGGCGTAGTATCAATCCGCGCGGCCCCGGATTGCTGCGTCAATTTCGATGGCGCTGGCCGGGGGAGATTTGACGCAATGCATACTGCTTTCATTGACACCATCCGCGGGTTCACCCGCACCGAGAAGGACGCTCCCAAGCCGGCGCGCTGCTTCCGCAGCAAGGTCTGGCTTGACCACGCCCAGCTTTTGTCAGGGCTGCCTTGGCACGAATTTGCGGACCGCTACATTTACAGGAATCGCGCGCGCTCCGGTCTTGCCGATAAATGGCGCACCGAAAAATGCCTACCCACACTCCTCTCCGCACAGCAACTTGAACGGCACTTACCAGGCACCCTCCCTGTTTTCCAATCCCCCCTCTTCACATTGCTGGAGAATCGACCTTTTACTGCCAAGGAGCTCAGGAAGCTGCTTGCGCCATACCGTGAGCCGAGGGGCTCATTGAACGTTTGGAGGTTTCCTGATGACGAGGATCTGCGCGCCCGACGACATTGGGTGCCGACCTTGCATGAGAAAGACACCTCAAGTCTGGTTAGTCGAGGTGACATTTGGGGTTTCATCACTTCGCTGTGGTCGACGCGGATGTCGGAAGCCGAAGGGGAACCTGATTACCACCTTGTAGCAAGCATGGATGTCTATCGCGCAGCACCCGCCGCGCTCAAGGAGCCTTGGTTGGCTCCGCACGCGGATAAGCTCGTTTCGTTGCTCGAAATAATCAGGTTCAGGGTGCTTTCAACCTATATCTTGTTCGACATCGATTTGAACATCATCAAACGCCAGGCAGCCGATCCCAAGCACGAGCCTCTTCGTGAATGCCGCCCTCGCGATCCAATAACGCACCGATTCATCGACGTTGAGGATCCGATCCTTCCTGCAGCGACTTATCCGCGGTAGAGTCGCGGCGAACAGCAACGCCGCCGCGAGGCACGAGGGGCGGCGCGGCAGCAGTCTCAACGCGCATCATCATCGATGCCCCACGTGAGGCACGCGTAGGGCCTCATGACCGTGGCCTACCCACATTCCACAACACCGCCCACGTCTTTGCGAACTACTGGTCAGACCGGTATCTGGACGGCGTTACCGCCCCTGCCGCTGATCGGAATCGGGACGGCACAGGTCGAGAGCCTCGACCACTACCTGGTTCGGCTCGCGAATCTCGTGGGCATCACGCATGACAGGATGCTCGAGATCTGCAACGTTGCAGCAGGGCAGATCCTCTTTTCACCACATGGCACGTCGTCTCCGTTCCTTGGCAACGAGGCGGAGCTTGAAGCGCGTGTCGCGGTCACCGAGCGGCTGACTGGCCAGAACGATCTCCTTCGCCATGGCACGCCATGGGCCTGCTCCGCGGTCATGAGCGTGCACGCCTTCTCCAGTGCGGCGCGCGTCAGGCGCTGGTGCCCTGTGTGTTACTTGCAGTGGGATCCGAATAGATCCGCGGAGCCACTCGCTTGGTCGATCGAGATCAAGAAGGTCTGCTCGCTGCATGGCTGTGAACTCGTGGACCGCTGCCAGTCCTGCGGCAAAGCGCAGCCGCCACGTACGCGTTACCCGGCGCGGCGAGCCTGTCGATTTTGCCGAACACCTCTCGGATGGCACGCGGAGCCGGTTAGCGCTCACTTGACTCCCTTGGATCGCTGGGTCGAGTCGCAAGTCGACCAGGTGATCGAGCTCTGCTCGGATCCCGCGCAAGAGAAATTGCCCGCGGATCGCTTCCACCTATTTCTTGAAGCCTTCAGCGCCATGCACGGTGATCGAGCGGATTTGCCGCCTGCGCTGCGCGCGGTCGTATCGCTGTGGTCCTACCAACCGTCGGCGAAGATTTCGCTCGGGAAGCTCGTGAATCTGGCTGGGATGCATGGCTGCTCTGTGCTGGACATCCTGCTCGATCCGGTCAGGACTGCACAGCGCGAGCCGTTCTTCGGATTTTGGCAAGGCTTCGACTATCTCCCCCTGACACCGCGCAATCGTCTTCGCGGGTCGATACGCCTTCAAATGGCCCTGCGCAATCTGCTGCGGCGTTTGGCAGTCTGCCACGTGCCCTCTCTGGCACTGGTCGCACAACATGCTGGCTGCGAGCCATCCGAGATTTCGCAGGTCGCGGGCGATGTACTTGCAGCGTACCGTGAAGCGCGTGCAAGACATCGCCGCAAGCACGAATCCGTGGCGCTGGAGCAAGCGATTCCTTCCGCGCTGGAAGCACTGGACGCGCTCGGTCTCGTTCAGGTCAAACGCGGCCAGCTTTGCAGGATCGTGCCGGAGCTCGCAGCGGCCAATGGACTCGATACATTCAACGCATGGCGCGTCGCGGAAACCGCTTTGATCTTGCGTCGCGCGAAGCGCGCCCGCGACGCTTCACAGGCCGTATTGCCAGACGCCGCCAGGGACACGGCCTGGTTGCGGTGAACATGCCAGCTGCAGCGCAGATTCCGGTTCGCCAGCCGGCTGGACCTTGATCCCGAGCGCGATGCGGTGAGCAGTGACAAGCACATCGACACGGCCCATCACCGAAAACGCGTTGCAAAATGGTGCTTTGCGGCAACGGACAGTGAGTGATAATTGCGGCAGTAGACGACGAAGGATTCCGCGTCATGCTTCGATTTCTTCACACTGCGGATTGGCAGATTGGAAGGCAGTACAGCCAGTTTCCGGCAGACGATGCCTCGCCGCTTGCTGAAGCACGAGTTACAGCGGTCGCGTTCATCGCGCGCCTTGCAACCGAACACAAGGTCGATGCGGTGTTGGTCTAGACGCCGTTTTCATGGAAGTCGCTGGGCGTGGACATTCGCGGCCGCTCGCGCACGCTGCACATCAATTACCGCACCTCGCACCAGATTCGCATGCAGGCCGATCGGCTACTGGGACCCGAGGTGTCGGACGTGGACGGCAACCGCGAAGACCGGCGCGGCACCATCTCGGTGTTCAACGGACCTGTGCCGGTCATCCGCACGTTCGCGGACATAGCGGGTGAGGTGGCTGCCGTGACGCAGTGGTTGCTGGCACGCATCGCCGAAGGCATGCCGCCGCACGAGATCGGCATTTTCGTGCGCTCGGATGCCGAACTCTCACGCGCGCAGGCGGCCGTACAAGCTGCCGCACTCCCGTATCACGTGCTCGACGACACGGTGGAAATCACGGCTGGAATCGCCTCGCTGTGCACCATGCACCTAGCCAAGGGGCTGGAGTTTCGCGCCATAGCGATGATGGCCTGCGACGATGAAATCATTCCGCTGCAATCACGTATCGAGTCGGTCGCCGACAAGGCCGACCTTGACGAGGTGTACAGCACCGAGCGGCATTTGCTGTACGTCGCCTGCACGCGAGCTCGGGACCATTTGATGGTGACCTGCGTCGACCCTGGATCTGAATTTCTTGAAGACCTTCAGCGCTGATAGCACCGTGCGACCAAAGCAGATGATATTGCTCAGGATCGAGAGCATGTGGTGTAGCACTTGCATGCTATGCTACTTATAGGTAGTCTCTTTATAGGATAGTAGAGGGGAAAGTAGCACCGGCCTAGCCTGCCGGCATGGCCAAGAAGAATCTCCTCGTTTTGCAGCTCGGGCAGGCGATCCGCGCGCGGCGCCTCGCGATCCCGCTCAGCCAGGACGATTTCGCAGACCGCATCCATATGCATCGTGCCTACTACTCCGCCATCGAGCGGGGCGAAAAGAACATCACGCTGGCGACGCTGCAGCGGGTGGCCAAGGGGCTGGGCGTGACCCTCGGTGCGCTCTTTGCCGATGTCGACTGATCACTGACCCGGTTGTTCAGTAAGCGTGCGGCGACCGCACCTGTTGTTTGACGGTTTGGCTGTTGCACGCTCGCGCCTGGATTTCGGAAGCGGACGTGGTGATGACGAGTCGGGCGCAGAAGCGGGTGCTGTGGCAGCAGCGGTTG
>JAJYPJ010000056.1 GCA_021795435.1 Pseudomonadota bacterium | reverse complement strand
TACAACGAGGCAAGGCTCAAGATCTCGCTCGGCTCCCGCAGCCCCATCGAATACCGAAGGACCATGGGGATCGCTGCATAACCCGTCCAAGTTTTTTGCCGCACCCCCGTCGCATCAAGTCCTACTCCGCTTGTCTTGCGCGAATCGAGCCCCTCGCCGAAGCCAGGGTGCCTTCATGGCGATGGCAGAGCTGCGCGCTGGATATCGAGAACGATGCCTATAACCGTAGGCAGTCATTGAAGTTAGTGCAGGAGTCCATGACCCAGGATGCCAATGAACTGGCCCGACTCAACACCATGATCGATCAAGGTCGGGCCAAAATCGAGGAGGCGCTGCGGCGCCTGCATATGGTATGCCCCATCAGCACGCACCCTGAACACTGCAACGCGCTCTGGAAGAAATTGAAGGTGGAGATTCATGGACCCGGTCTATTCGCGCCCAGCAGCGCTGCAGCCTTCCATGCGCTCGCGCCGCAGGTTGAGCGGGCCTTGCAGGCGGACGTCGATACGGCGATGGCCGCCAACGCGAAGCTGGGCGCGATCGCCGCGCAGGTGGAACAGATCTACAAGGGAACAAGGACTTGATAAGAGCTGTCCATGGAGACACTTGCGTCGCCCCGTCATAGGCGCTAGTCTTGCTTCTGAACGCTATAGCCGGTTCAGCGTTCGTCCGCCCGCAAGGGTCCGCACCAAGTGTGGGATAACCAAGAGATTCCGGACTACGAAGCCCCGCCACTGGTGGGGCTTTCGCTTTTCGGGGCTCAGTACCGGCGCGGCTGCGGCCGATTGCCCGTCACGGCGCCATAGATCAGGACGTGAAACCCCACAGGCTGCCTGCGGAGTCCACGTGGTGCTTGACCATAGAGCGTCGCATAGGCGCTCTGTACGATCAGCTGGATGACCGGGGGGCCGCCTGGCGCCTCCTTCGCCCTCCAGCGGCGCAGGTCAAAAAACACCTGGTACTCATGGCCAGCAGGGAGCCCGTCAGGCTGGCCCAGCGTGAGAAAGTTCTGATCTTTCGCGTGGTAGCACTTCCGCCGCTCGATCGTACGCACGACCTCGGGCAGGTGCTTCGACAGGGCATAGCGATCCAGGTCGAAGATGCGCGTTTCCCGGTCATCCGAATAGCGCCACGCCGAATCGCCGGTGCCGATCTCCTTGCGAGTGAACGTGTGCATCGAGAAGCCGACACGCATATCGACCTCGAGCGCCGGGTATCTTGCACTCTCCGGTAGCTGCAACGCGAACCGGAACGGGTGCAGGTGGTGGAGGGGATAAGCCACGCCACTAACGGGGTCTGCATGCGGCCACCACCGCATGAGTCCGGCTGCCCAGTTCACGCCCACGCGATCAGTCCCGGTCGACCAGTTTCAGAAGGGGCCGCCCCTTGCGCGCTGCTCGCGCCGCCTGCTCCCTGGTCCGCTCCGCCCGCTCCTCGAGCAGCTCCTTGGCATACGGCGTGGCTACCTTGATCAGGCCGCTGAAGTCATAGAGATTGGTCTGCGTGCCCCGGTGCGGGCCTTGTCGGCCGATGCGCTGGATGAACCCCGCCTTCTCCATCGCCGCGATGCGCCGCTGCACAGTGCGCGGCGTGACGCCGATGGACTTGGCCAGCGTCACCTTTGAGGGATGCGGCAGTTCTTCCTTCTTCCACCAGAACGCCATGAGGTGGAGCAGGATGTTGATGTCCGTGGAAGTCAGCCCAAGCGCAGCCTGGCGGACGAGTACCGTGTTGGGCAGCAGGGTCCATCCGGCCTCCATGAGAAGCTTGCCCCACTTCTTCTCGTTGGTGCGGAGCTCGGGACTGCTGCTGCCCGTACCCGCTTTCGTTCTTGAGTTGGTAGCCATTGCTGTATTCCCCAGATCGCTTGCGTGTGAGCCATTCTGGAGGACGGCGCGGCCCTGTCAAACGAGCCCCGAAGACACGAATGTCTCGGACCTATACCATCCTTGGGGTAATGGTTCCCGGGGTCTGGTTCAACGTGTGTGAATGGTAATGGATCTGCTTTGGGAGACGTGGGCGACTCTGAGACTCCGGGACAGGAACAACTTCTCCCCGCGACAAATGCTACTCCCCGGATGACGAAAATTACTAGGGGCAAGGAGCGCGAATAATTGTTGCTGAGCTACCCCCGCTTCTTCGCCAGATCCGCCGCCCGCGGATGGTAGTACCGCTTGAGCATCCGCAGATCCTTGTGGCCGGTGACGGCCTGCTGCCGTCGATGCAACGCGGCAGCGCTTCCAGAACAGCGCAAGCTAGCGAACCGCACCTTTCTTTGTGAGGCACACCGCATCGAAGTGCCCCATGGCGGCCTTGTCGATCGTGCCGGCTTTGTACATGGCCGCGGCCGATGCGTGGAGTGCCTCGAGCGCTGCGCTCTTGAACTTGCTTCCCTTCTTCAGCGGCGCCAGTCCCGCAGAACTGGCAGCCTCTTGCTTGCGCAGCTTCGCGCCGAGTCGCTGCGGGTCGAGATGCGTGTACCGCGCCGAGCTGCGCGGGTCACTATGGCCCGCAATCGCCATCGCATCGGGCACGCTCATGTTGAGCTCGATGAAGCGGGATACAGCCTCGTGGCGCATATCGTGCAGTCGAACATCCTCGATGCCAGCGCGTTTCCTAGCCCTGCGAATTGCTTGGGTCACAGCTCCCGCTGAGACCGGAAAAACACGCTGATCCTTTTCATCCGGCGCAGGGCGCGGCAGGGTCCGCAAGATCGCCTCGGCCACGGACGTCAGCGGCACAACTCGCGCTCGACGCGTCTTGGTGGCCTCTGCTGGGATTGACACGGTTGGCACTGCCGCACCGAGGTCGATCCATGGCCACAACATCGCGCAGATCTCGCCGCGGCGCATGCCGGTTTCGCGAGCAAAGTCCAGCAGGGGAGCGAGAAGCGCATTTCGGGCGCCCGTGCGGTAGTTCCCCGAACGCTTGGCGCCCTGCGTGGGGTGTGCAGCGTCGGTCAGCGCTTCGCGCAGGCGGGCCGTTTCATCACTACTGAGCCGCCTGGCGCGAGCCTGGGGCGGCGGCGGAGCGGGCACGCCTGCCAGTGGGCTGGCGATGTTGTAGAGCTTGCGCTTGATCGCCCAGGAGAACACGCCGCGAAGAAAGCTCATCTCGCGCGCGACCGTGCTGGAGGCAACGACCTTCAGGCGCTCATCCCGCCACGCAGCCATATCCCGAGGTGTCATGGTGGAGATGCGGCGCGAGCCAAAGTCCTCGCGCCAGCGCGCGAGAATGTAGGGCGTAGCTACGGATAGCATGGCGGGCAGGCGTTCGCGGGCGTACTCATCGAGGAGATCATCCAGCGTTCGGTCGCTGTCGCTGGTGTCGCGCCACACGCCGCGTTCCTGCTCGCTCTCGAGCTTGCGTGCCCAGGCTTCGGCGTCGGCCTTGGTCCTGAATGTGCGAGAGATGGCCGGTGCACCTGCCTTGCGCACCTTGGCTTGCCAGCGCCCCGACTCACGCCGAGTGACCGTCGCCATACCGCTGTCCCCGTTCTGTCCCGATATGGCACAAAGTACACTGCAAGACTTATAGATGCTAGCTGTAATTTCTCCTTGACATGGAAGGGGTCACAGGTTCGATCCCTGTACCGCCCACCAAATCCGATGAATTACGAATCAGGCCCGGTCAAAAACCGCGTGTTTTTGTGTTCTCGTGCCCTGGTTGTCCCCGTTTTATCCCCGCTTTGCCCCCGACGGCTACGGCTCGATGCTGTGCAGTGACGCCCTGTGCGTATGCTTGTGGACATGAAACATGCCTCCTTTACAGCAGCGATCCGCCAAGCCGACGGCTGGTGGTTTGGCTGGATCGAAGAAGTACCGGGCGTCAACGCCCAGGAACGCACGCGCGAGGATGTGCTCGCGTCGCTGCGCGAGTGCTTGGCCGAAGCGCTCGAGATGAACCGGCGCGCGGCGATCGAAGCCGCCGGCGAAGGTTTCGAGGAAGTGGTCGTCGCGGCGTGAAACGCGGCACCTGCGCGCGCATGGCTGCGCGCTGCTCCGCGAAGGTGGCAAGCACTCATGGGCTGAATCCGGTCAGCGGCGCGCGTACCGCCGTGCCACGCCATGCAGAGATTATCGATCCGCTCGCCCGCAAGATCTGCCGTGACCTCGGTATTCCGGCGCCCTGATTCACCCCGGGCATGACACCCGTCCGCGCAATGACATTGGCGGCAGGCGCCATGATCGAGGTTGCCGTGTTCATCTTCGCCAATGACCGGCAATGGACTCGCCGGCGGATCATGCGCGCCGGGCTGCTACGCTTGGGTTGACACAGTCGGTCGACCGGGCCGGCACTGATGGACCATGCAACAGCCCGCCCACCCCGCCGACATCCGCCTCCAGCTCTTCCGCCACGTTTACGGCCTGCGCGCGCTCGGCATGGGCCTGGGCGGGCTGCCCGTGGCGATGGTCTTGCTGGAACGCCACGCCACGTGGCCGGCCTGGGCGTGGATAGCACTGGCCTGTCTGGCGTGGCCGCACATCGCCTACCTGCTGGCGCGTCGCAGCGCGCGGCCCGATCGCGCGGAGATGCGCAACCTGCTCGCCGACTCGTTTCTGGCGGGCACGTGCGTGTCGCTGATGCATTTCAATCTGCTGCCCGCCGTGCTGCTGGTGGTCGTGGTGACCGCCGACAAGCTGAGCACCGGCATCCGCGGACTGCTGCCGCGCTCGCTGGCCCTGACGATGGCTGGCATCGCGACAGCGATACCGTTCACCGGCCTGCACGTGGCGCTGCACTCCAGCATGGCGGTGGTACTGGCCTGCCTGCCCATTCTGGTGATCCACTCGCTGGTGGTCAGCGCCATCAGCTACGGGCTGGTGCGCCACGTGCAGCGGCAGAACCGCTGGCTGCGCGAGACGGCGCACACCGACCCGCTGACCGGCCTGCACACACGCGGTCACTGGGAGCAACTGGTGCAGGTGGCACTGGCGCCGGCGCAGCGCGACGGCCCGGCCACGCTGCTGCTGGTGGACCTGGACGAGTTCAAGGCCATCAATGATACCTACGGACACACGGTGGGTGACGACGTGCTGCGCACCATCGGCCGCATCGTGAATGAGTGCGTGGTGCCGGACAGCATCGCTGGCCGCCTGGGCGGCGACGAGATCGCGCTGGTGCTGCCGCTGGACCGTGCGCACGCCCTGCCCATCGCCGAGCGCCTGCGCGTCGAGGTGGAAGACATGCGTCTGGCGGTGGACCCGCCGGTGCGCTGCACGGTGAGCATCGGCGTGGCCGAACTCACGCCGCAGATCGTCAGCAGCCGTGACTGGATCGCCGCTGCCGACCGCACGCTTTATGGCGCCAAGCACTGCGGCCGCAACCGCGTGGGCGGCACGGACGAAGACGCCCTGACGCGCGCCACCGCCGTCTGAATACCGCGCGGACTGTTACGACACGGCACGCCGCACATGCGGTCGGTGATCGTGCGCACCTGATGCACGGACATTGCACTGCACCATGAATGAGCCGTAATGCATCTGAATGCACATGAATAGTGCATACATCGGACCACTCTTGATGCGATATATGTCTAATTCATTGATTTATATAAACGGCATGAACCGTGCTTAATTTATCTGACGGGCCAGCGACGCTCTCGCAGCCCGTGCACGGGGAGACTTCCAGCAAGCAGGAGATGACGCCGAGGGCGACCACGACGATGCAGAGGAGACGCCATGCGATACGTTGCAATTGCATTTTGTACCGCCGCGCTGACGGCTTGCCCCGCCCTCGCGGATGCCCAGAGTGATGCCGATACCGGCACGCCGGCAACGGCTCCGGTGGCAGCGCCCTCGCAATTCACGTTCAGCGGCTATCTGGCGGGGAGCTTCGATGACTTCGATACGACGCCGGCGCTGCGTGCGTTCGACACGCGCAAGCGCGGCTTCGTGTTCAATCAGGCGGCCGCGACCTTCGCCTTCTTGCCCACTTCGGGCTTCGGCGGGCAGGTGACGATGATCGGCGGCGAGGATGCCAAGGCCATCCGGCTGACCGAAACCTGGCCGACGCCTGGCCACGGCAGTCCCTACGATCTCTACAACGCCTTCGTGCAGTACGCGACCGGACCGGTGACGGTGATGGCCGGCAAGTACTCGACGCTGGCCGGCGCCGAGGTCACCAGCCCCGCGTCGGACAGCCTGGTGTCCCGCTCGCTGCTGTTCACCATGATGGAACCGCTGACGCACACCGGCGTGCGCGCAGTCTACGCAGTGAGCCCCACCCTCACGCTGACCGCCGGCGTCAACAACGGCTGGAACTTCAGCAGCGCGCCGTCCGGCGCGGGTCAGTCGCTGGAACTGGGGGCTTCCGGCGGTATCGGCGCAGCGTTCACGTACTCGGCCGCACTGTATCGCGGCGATTCACCCCTGTACGGCGGCAACCCGACCGGCGCGCTGCAGCTCATCGATCTGGTCGCCAATTTCAAGCTCGGCCCGACGCTTGCCCTCGGCGCCAACGCGGACCTGCTCTCGAAGCAGGGCGCCGCGAGCGCCGGCGGAACCGGACACACGAATGGTCTGGCGCTGTATGCCACGTGGACGCCGGATGCGAAGTGGCAGGCCGCGCTGCGCGGCGAGGCCATCGACGACAAGGACGGCATGATCACCGGCATCGCCGGCAACACCCTGCAGGAAGCCAGCATCGCCGGCAGCTACTTCCCGACGCCATCCCTGCGCCTTTCGCTGGAACTGCGCAGGGACCACAGCGCGCGGCCGTACTTCATCGAGTCCGGGCAGCAGCAACGCAGCCAGACGTCGATCGAGGCGCAAGCCGTGTATTCGTTCTGACCCGACCGCCACCCGACCACGAGGGCAAGCACGATGAAGATGATCATGGCGATTATCAGGCCATTCAAGCTGGACGAGGTGCGCGAATCGCTGTCCGCGATCGGCGTCACCGGCATCACCGTCACCGAAGTCAAGGGATTCGGCCGCCAGAAAGGGCACACCGAGATGTACCGCGGCGCGGAGTACGTCGTCGAGTTCCTGCCGAAGATCAAGATCGAGACCGCGGTGCCGGACGAGCTCGTCGAGCGGACGATCGAGGCGATCGAGTCCGCCGCCAGGACCGACAAGGTGGGCGACGGCAAGATCTTCGTCCTCCCGCTCGACCAGGTGGTGCGCATCCGCACCGGGGAGCTCGACGCCGATGCGCTCTGATGCCCGACACTCCATGAAGGTTGCCCACATGAAGAAGATCCCTGCCGTATTCGCGCTGCTGGCTCTGGCCGTGGCGAGCGCAAGTGCCGCGGCGCAGACGCCCGCCGCGCCCAATCCCGCCGCGTTCATCAACTCCGGCGACAACGCCTGGATGCTGACCTCCACCGCGCTGGTGCTGATGATGACCATCCCGGGCTTGGCGCTGTTCTACGGCGGCATGGTGCGCAAGAAGAACGTGCTGGCCACGGTGATCCAGAGCTTCGCCATCACCTGCCTGGTGTCCGTGCTGTGGATGATCGTCGGCTACAGCCTGGCGTTCACGTCCGGCAATGCGTTCATCGGCGGACTCAGCCGCTTCTTCCTCGACGGCATGGGCCTCGACAGCGTCAATGCGCTGGCGCCGACGATTCCCGAGTCGACCTACATGACCTTCCAGATGACCTTCGCGATCATCACGCCGGCACTGATCACGGGCGCGTTCGCCGACCGCATGAAGTTCTCGGCGATGCTCTGGTTCATGGGCCTGTGGTTGCTCGCGGTCTACGCGCCGATCGCGCACATGGTGTGGGGGCCAAGCGGCTGGCTGGGCGGCGATGGCGTGCTCGACTACGCCGGCGGCACCGTCGTGCACATCAATGCGGGCGTGGCGGGTCTGGTCACCGCGCTGGTGCTGGGCAAGCGCGTCGGCTACGGGCGCGAGCCGATGCCACCGCACAACCTCGTGCTGACGATGATCGGCGCGTCACTGCTGTGGGTCGGCTGGTTCGGCTTCAACGCCGGTTCCGCGGTGGCGGCCAACGACCGCGCCGGCATGGCCATGGCGGTGACGCAGATCGCGACGGCGGCCGCGGCGCTGGGCTGGATGGCGGTGGAATGGATGACGCGGCGCAAGCCGACCATCCTCGGCATCTGCTCGGGTGCCGTCGCCGGACTCGTGGCGATCACGCCGGCGGCCGGATTCGTGGCGCCCAGTGGCGCGCTGGTGATCGGCCTGGCCGCCGGCATGGTGTGCTTCTTCACCGCCGTCTACATGAAGGAATGGCTGGGCTACGACGACTCGCTGGACGCCTTCGGCGTGCACGGCATCGGCGGCACGCTCGGCGCCCTGCTCACCGGCGTGTTCGCGGTGAAAGCCATCGGCGGTACCGCCGGCGCCCTGGAAGGCAACGTGGGCCAGCTGCTGATCCAGGCCAAGGGCATTGCCGTCACCGTGATCTACGACGCCGTGGTCACCTTCATTCTGCTCAAGCTGATCGACTTCGCCATCGGCCTGCGCGTCAGCGAGGAACAGGAGCGCGAAGGTCTCGACGTGAGCCTGCACGGCGAGCAGGTACTGTGAGCTGACACCCCGCGCTGCCGCGCATGGTCACGATGGCCATGCGCGGCTTGGCGCTTGCCGCGCGGCATCCGCGCAAGCGGCCCTGCCGGGAACTCTATGCCGAAACAAAGCGGGTCAAACAAAGCGGGTCAGAGCCACTTCACGCAGACGCATATGGCGCCTCTAAGGGGCTCTTGCCTGTAAGGGGCTCTGACCCAGTTATGCTCGCCAGTAAGGGGCTTTGACCCAGTTACGCTCATCACGTCAGCCGACGTATATCGCGCCTGTAAGGGGCTCTGACCCGGTTGCGGTGGACCCGGTTGCGGTGGAGGAGCTACGTGCAATTTGCGCCCGTGGGGTCATCTGCTTGCACATCCCCCATGGGTGATTTACAGTGAACCATATGGTTCACTGTCAAGCCCGCCTCGACACAACGTTCGCCGCGCTCTCCGATGTCACCCGACGCGGTGTGCTGGAGCAGCTCGGAAGTTCAGACGCCTCGATCACCGACCTTGCCCAAAGGTTTCACATGACCCTCACGGGCATGAAGAAGCACGTCAGCATCCTGGAGCAGGCGGGGCTCGTGACCACGGAGAAGGTCGGGCGCGTACGAACCTGCAAGCTCGGACAGCGCCGGCTGGAAGAAGAGGCCGCCTGGATCGAGCAACACCGCCAACTGTGGAGCGCACGCTTCGATGTGCTGGATGAGCTTGTCGAACACTTGAAACGCAAGGAGAAGGCAGATGCCCAACGAAAAAGAAGGTAGTTCCGCCGTGATGAACCGCACCGTCGTGGAACGCAAGTCCGACCGCGAACTCGTCGTGAAGCGAACGTTCGATGCCCCGGTGCACATCGTCTTCGAAGCGTGGAGCACACCCGAATTGTTCAAGCAGTGGTGGGTTCCGAAGTCCGTTGGCATGTCGCTGGTCTCGTGCGACATGGATATTCGCACCGGGGGCGCGTATCGCCTCGTGTTCAGCCATCCGGCCTTCGATCAACCGATGGCGTTCTTCGGCACGTACCGCGAAGTGACACCGAACCAGCGCATCGTCTGGATGAATGAGGAAAGCGACGAGGGGGCCGTGACCACGGTGACGTTCGAAGAAAATGACGGCAAGACGCTGGTCACCTACCACGAACTCTATCCCACAACAGCGGCCCTCGAGGACGCGCTCGCCGGTTCGGCGGAAGGCCTGCCCGAACAGTTCGCGCAGCTGGATGAGTTGCTCGCAGGCAGATCGTAGCCACACCGCGGCGGCCGGCGTATCGGTGAAGCACACGATCACGCCGCGCTGCCCAGTCCGGTGCCACCGGAGGACGACATGATCAGACGCCACACGCCACCAAAGCGCACAAAGCGGGTCAGCGCCACTTCGCGCAGACGCATATGGCGCCTCAAAGGGGCTCTTGCCTGTAAGGGGCTCTGACCCGTTATGCTCCCGTCACGTATAGTCGGCCACATGAATGATTATTCCCGGCAGATCTTGCGGCTCAGATTCTGGACGCGCACTGCAACGTTCGCGTTGATCTTCACCCTGCCGGCAACCTTCCTC
>JAJYPJ010000016.1 GCA_021795435.1 Pseudomonadota bacterium | reverse complement strand
CCGCATCATCAGCACGCTCGAAGGCGAACTGGCCGGCAATGGCTTGGCGATCAACCATACCCAGTACGCCGCGCTGAAGCGGCTCGCGCAATGTGGCGCGCTGTCGCCAACCGAGCTGGCCCAAGCCTTGGGCCACGACGCCGGAGCGATGACTCGCGTCCTCGATGGCCTTGCCGAAAAAGGCTACGTGCGTCGAGAGCCCAATCCCGACGACCGCCGGGGCGTGCGCGTCATTCCGACCGAGGCGGGTGCCGCGCTGTGGGCCCAGATGCGCGGTTGCGGCGAGCGCACCATGGCGCGCGCCCTCAGCGACCTTGGCGAAAACGAACGTGCCGCGTTGCGCGACATGCTGAAACGCATCATCGCGGCACTGGCGCCCCCTGAACACCTGACCTGAACTGCCCCCATGTCCCGAACCCTGAAATCCCTGGCGCTTGTGCTGGGCACCGCTCTGTTGGCAGGTTGCGCAAGTCCCGCAGGCCTCAGACCCTCGCTGTCCCCTCGGCCCATGCGCAGCCTGGGAATGGGCCGGGCACTCGACGGAACGCCGCGCGACGCAGCCTCCTGGCCCGCAGCGCAGTGGTGGCGGGGCCTAGGCGATCCCCAGTTGGACCGCTTGATCCAAACCGCCTTGGCGCACAATCCCGGACTCGCCGAGGCACGGGCACGGGCACGGGCCGCTGCAGCCGCGGCCGCGGGCGCCGATGCCGTGCGCCTGCCAACCCTCGGCGCAGGCGTTTCCGCGGATGGACTCCGGATTCCGGCAACGGTCGTTGCGCCACCCATGGGTGGCCACTACGCGACGCTCTGGCGAGCCGGGCTCAGCTTCAGCTACTCGTTCGATCTCTGGGGCGGCCAGTACGCCGGCTGGCAGGCCGCGCTCGACCAAGCGCACGCGACGCAGGTGGAGACGCAGGCCGCGCGCCTTCTCGTCGCTGCGAATGTTGCGCGGGCCTACATCGACTTCGCCTACGCGGGACAGAGCGTCATTATCCTGAAACGCAACGTCGAACGAAGCCGCACCGTCTATGCACTGGTCCGCAAGCGGGTTGCCGCGGGCCTGGACAGCGAGCTGCAACTACTCGATGCAAGGGCCTCGCTCTCCGCGGCATCCCAGCAACTCGAGGCCGCGCGCCGAGGTCGCCGTGCAGCGGCGCTGGCGCTCGCAGCGCTCTGCGGGGAGGGGCCCGGATTGGCCGATGGCCTCGAACCGCCCGCCCCTTTGCGCGCAACACCACTCGCCTTGCCGTCGCGCCTGCCCGCGGAACTGCTGGCGCGCCGGCCGGACGTGATCGCGGCGCTGTGGCGGCTGCGAGGAGCGGCACAGTCCGTCAAGGCTGCGCGCGCAGCATTCATGCCCAACATCAACTTGGCCGCCGGTTTGGGGTACGCCTCCTTGGGCGCCGGCAGTCTCCTCGAATACGCCTCGCATTACGAGCAGTTCGCTCCGGCCGTCAGCCTGCCGCTGTTTGACGGCGGCCGGCTCCGCGCTGGCTTGCGCCAACAGGACGCTGGCTTTGATGCCGCCGTGGCCCAATACGACGGTACGCTGGTGAACGCCTTGCATCAGGTTGCCGATGGCGTCAGCGCCATTCATGCGCTGGACCAACAGCTCCGGCAGCAGCGGCAAGCTCGCAATGACACGGCCCGCGTCTGGCATCTTGCCCAATCGCAATACCGGGCTGGCGTGATCAGCGAAATCGACATGCTGCAAGTGCAGCAGGCGTTGCTGGCCGCCGAGCAAGGCCTTGCACGGCTGCGAGCCGATCGCCTCAGCGCCGGCCTCAGTCTGGTCGTGGCCCTGGGCGGCGGCTACCAGCCCACGGCCAACGCCCCCACTCCCGCTACCGTTGCCGAGATCCATCCATGAGTACCCCCGCGCCCACCACCGGCACCGCCGCCACGACGGCCAACCCACGTCGGAAGTTCCTGCTGCGCCTCGTGTTCGTCGTCGTCTTGCTCAGCCTGCTCGCATGGGCTGCGTGGTACTGGCTGGACGGCCGTTGGTACGCCAGTACCGACGATGCATACGTCCACGCGAACATCGTTGAGGTCACTCCGCTGGTACCCGGCACGGTCACGGCCATCGACGCCGACAACAACGACTATGTCCGCGCCGGACAGACGCTAGTGCAATTCGATGCGGCCGACGCCCGCGTGGCCCTTGAGCGCGCCGAGGCCAACCTCGCACAAACCGTTCGCCAGGTCCGCGCGCTCTACGCAGGCGCCGGCGCGGCGCGGGCATTGCTCGCAACGCGTGAGGTGGACCTCCGTCGCGCGGAGCAGGATGCGGCGCGCGTACGCAGGCTCCAGGGTACCGGTGCCGTGTCGGCGCAGGACCTGCAGCACGCCTTCGATGCGCTGGCCGCGGCACGCGCGGCCGTGGGCGCCGCACGAAACCAACTGAAAAGCAGCAGGGCGCCGATCGCGGAAACCACGCTTGCCCAGCAGCCCGATGTGCTCGCTGCAGCCGCCATCGTGCGCCAAGCGTATCTGGACTTCGTTCGCACGCGGTTGCTGGCCCCCGTGTCCGGCTACGTGGCCAAGCGGAACGTCCAGCTCGGCCAGCGGGTCATGCCGGGTACGCCACTCATGGCGATCGTGCCCTTGGACCACGTTTGGGTTGATGCGAATTTCAAGGAAACGGCAATTGGCGATGTTCGCATCGGTCAACCCGTGACACTGACGTCGGACATCTACGGGAGCGGGGTCGTCTTCCACGGCCACGTCCAAGGCTTGGGCATAGGGACAGGCAGTGCCTTTGCACTGCTTCCGGCCCAAAACGCCACGGGGAACTGGATCAAGATCGTGCAGCGGCTTCCCGTGCGCGTTGACCTTGATCCGGCCGAGCTGCGCCGGCATCCATTGCGCGTAGGCCTGTCCATGAGCGTCGAGGTCAACCTGCACGACCGCAAGGGTCCAACCCTCGCAAGCGCTCCGCCCACGAAGCCGGTGCTGGAAACGGGCGTCTACAGTGGCCAACTGCATGCTGCGGATGCGCTGATTACCCGAATCATCAGCGCCAATGCTGGCTCGCGATCGGCGAGGCACCGGATCGTGCCGCGATGAGTGAGCCGAAGTTCCGTCCGGCCAACGTGCCGCTGACGACGTTTGCGCTGTCCCTCGCGACCTTCATGCAGGTTCTTGACCTGACGATTGCAAACGTCTCGCTCCCGACGATTGCGGGCGATACCGGCACGACGGTGACCCAGGCGACCTGGGTCATCACGTCCTTTACGGTCGCCAATGCAATTGCGCTGCCGCTCACGGGCTTTCTCTCGCGTCGAGTGGGCGAGGTGCGCCTGTTCGTGTTGGCCACGCTGCTCTTTTCGGTCACCTCGGCCCTGTGCGGCCTGGCGCTGAGCATGGGCATGCTGGTGGGCTTCCGGGCACTGCAAGGCGCGGTGGCCGGCCCCATGTATCCCATTACCCAGGCTTTGCTTCTTTCGATTTACCCGACCGAAAAGCGCCCGCAGGCGCTCGCACTGATTGCCATGGTCACCGTCGTGGCGCCCATCGCCGGGCCGATCCTGGGGGGCTGGATCACCGAAAACTATTCCTGGCGCTGGATCTTCTTCATCAACGTGCCCATTGGGGTCTTTGCATCGTCGCTTGTATGGCTGCAGATGCACAAGCGTCCGGAGGTCACCGAGCGCCCGCGCGTCGACTATGTCGGCCTTATCACCCTGATCATCGGCGTATCGGCACTGCAGATCCTTCTCGACAAGGGGAACCAGCTGGACTGGTTCGGCTCGAACTTCATCGTGGTGCTCGCCATCATCGCGGCAATTGCCCTGACGGTCTTCGTGATCTGGGAGTTGACCGATCCGCAACCGATCGTCGACTTGAAGCTGTTCCGCCATCGAAATTTTGCCGCGGGCACCCTGGCCCTGGTGTTGGCATACGCGGCGTTCTTCGCGATCAACCTGATCGTGCCACTGTGGGTGCAGACGCAATTGGGGTACACGAGCGAGTGGGCTGGCCTCGCCGCAGCGCCTGTCGGCATCCTGCCCGTGATCCTCACCCCGTTCGTCGGCCGCTACGGTGGTCGATTCGACCTGCGAATACTCGCATCACTCTCGTTTCTCGCCATGGGTGCGGTGTCCTTCTACCGAGCAGGATTCAACACCCAGGTGGGATTCACCGACATCGCCTGGGCACAATTCTGGCAAGGCCTCGGCGTGGCACTGTTCTTCATGCCTGTGTTGACCATCCTGTTGTCCGACCTCGAAACGAGTGAAATTGCCTCCGGGTCTGGGGTTGCGACCTTCCTGCGCACGGTTGCAGGCAGCTTTGCCGCGTCATTGACGACCTATTGGTGGGATCGCGGCGCCGCGGTGCAGCATGCGGTTCTCGGTGAGCACATCAATGTGTACTCGCCAGCCACGCGCGCGGCGCTGGCGCAAACGACCGAGGCGACAGGCAGCATGAAGGGTGCCGAGTCTCTGCTCAACCAGCTGGTCAGCGCGCAGGGCTTCATGGTCTCCACCGTCGACCTCTTCTGGATGCTTGGGTGGCTATTCCTCGGGTTGATTGCGGTCATGTGGCTCGCCAAAGCACCCTTCATCGCCAAGAGCGGCGGGGCAGCCGCGGCCGGCGGACACTGACGGGGGCTTCGCCCCCGTACCTGCCGCAGCCACGGGCGATTCGGACAAACCTTCCCGGTGCACGGTCGCGACGGCCCGACCGGAAGGGTCGTTCATGTCTGCAAACGCCTTCGACCAACGAAAGGCCGTCGGCGTCGAACACGCAATCGAGGGGCCGCCAGGGACCAGTCGCGCCACTGCATCACCGGGGAACCGCCGCTCGAAATGACTCCGGTATAAGTACGCCTCCTTGCTCGTGGGCGTATTGACCGGGTAACGGCGCGCAGCCATGGCGAATTGCGCATCGCTGACAACAGCCTCGGCATGCGCTTTCAGTGCGTCGATCCACCCATAGCCCACGCCGTCGGAGAACTGCTCCTTCTGCCGCCACAGGATCTCGTCGTGAAGCAGTCCGCGGCCCGCTTCGCGAAGAATCGCCTTCTCGATGCGACCACCGCCCGGGCGCTTGGCGGATGGCGCCGTATGCATGGCAACGTCGATGAACTCGCGATCGAGGAACGGCACGCGCGCTTCCACGCCCCACGCGGCCATCGCCTTGTTGGCGCGCGCACAATCGTACAAATGCAACGCGTCGAGCTTCCGCACGAGCTCCTCGTGAAATTCACGGTCATCTGGTGCCATGTGGAAGTAGAGGTAGCCTCCGAACAGCTCATCCGAACCTTCGCCGGACAAGACCATCTTGATGCCCATCGCGCGAATTCGCCGGGCAAGCAGATACATCGGGATCGAGGCCCGCACGGTGGTCACGTCGTAGGTCTCGACGTGGTAAATCACGTCGGCAAGGGCATCCAAGCCCTCCTGGGCGGTGAAGTGGAAGGCATGGTGAGCGGTGCCGAGTCTGTCGGCGACCTTTTGCGCGGCCGCCACATCCGGAGATCCCTCGAGCCCAATGGCGAAAGTATGGAGCCGGGGCCACCAGGCATCGCTGCGATCGTCATCCTCGACGCGACGCGCTGCGAAACGCGCCGTGATGGCGGCCACCAGCGAGGAATCAAGGCCACCGGAAAGCAAGACGCCGTAGGGCACGTCCGTCATCAGGTGACGATGCACCGCGCGTTCCAACGCCTGGCGTAGCGCGAACGGCTCGGCAGCGCCATGACGCACGGCCTCGAATTCGCGCCATGCCGGTGCATAAAAAGGTGCCGGCATGGCCATGGATCGAGTCTGGAAGTGACCCGGCGGGAAAATCTCGATGTCGACACAGATGCCCGAAAGCGCCTTCATCTCCGACGCAACGTACAGGCGACCATGCTCGTCCCGGCCTGTATACAACGGCACGATCCCGACTGGATCGCGTGCAATGAGCCAGTCCCGTCTCGCCCGATCCCACAGCACGAAGGCAAACATGCCATTCAGCGCATTGAGGAATGCAGCACCCTGCCGTCGCCAGAGCGGCAAAATCACTTCGCAGTCGCTGTCCGTGGCAAACGCGTAATCGTCGATGCCACGGCGCAAGTCCCGATGGTTGTAAATCTCGCCGTTGATTGCCAAGGCCTGGGCACCATCGCAAGCCAATAGCGGTTGCGCGCCGTGGGCGACATCGACGATCGCAAGGCGCTCATGGACGAGAACCATGTGCGCGTCCGCATACACGCCACTCCAGTCCGGGCCCCGGTGGCGCAGCAATCGCGCTTGCTGAAGGGCGAGCGGCCGCAAAGCCTCCGCTTCGCCCGCGGGATCGTAGATCGCAAGGAATCCGCACATGGAACGCTACTGCCGCAGGCCGCCGGATATACATCAGACCCGGGCGCCGTTCGGCTGTCAATGCGCAAGTGCTGCGCACGGCATGTGAACCAGGCGCAGCGCCAGGAACGCGCAGCCGCCCATCAATGCGATGCCGCGCTGCGCCGCACGCAAAGGGGCCTCCGCGCGATGCCTGAGCTTGCCAGTCCCGGTTCCGTTCAGTCGCCCGTCTCGATTGGTGGGCTTGCGCCACTTGACGGCGATGTCGCCACTTCCAGTGCAGCCAGTCTTCCAAGCGCATCCTCACGGGAAGTCCCGCACATGGCCAAGGTCGCGCGCAGGCTCGCGCAGACCCTCGGCCGTTCCGGACTGCCGAAGAGCGCGCATCGAAAGTCAGGCTGTAACTGCACGCAGGGCAAGCCCGCGGGCTTGCCCTGCGCCATGCCGGGGATCGAAGAACTGATCGAAGGCGCGATGCAGCAAGCCCCGCAACCCGCGCGGCAATGCATGGGTGAACCTCAGGCCTGCGGATGCTGGCTGCGCAGCAGGGTGAATACGGGTTCGGTATCGGGGGTCTCCCCGAACCAACGGGCGTAAGCCATGGCGCCGCCCTCGACGAGCATCCCGAGACCATCAAACGCATAGCGCGCGCCGGCAGCGTGCGCCCAGGCCATGAAGTCGGAAGCTGCACGACCATAGGAGACGTCGTAGCACGTCGCACGTGGGGTGACCAGTTTGAAGGGCAGCTCCATGTGCTGGCCCAGCACGCCGGCGCTGGTCGTGTTGATGATCAGGTCGAAGACGCCAATGACCGGCAGGTCATCCCAATAGCGGCTCAGTACGCGATCTGGCTCGCCAATGGCATCCACGAGCGCATCGGCACTGGCTGGATGGCGATTGACGACGGTGATGCGCCGCACGCCCGCATCCAGCAGGGCCCATACGGCTGCGCGACCAGCCCCGCCCGCTCCGAGCACCAGAACGTCATGGCCGCGCAGGTCGACCCGGTAACGCTCGGCGAGGTCGCGAACCATGGCCGCCCCGTCCACGTTCTCCCCGCTCAGGGTTCCATCCGCTTCTCGGGTGAGGAGATTGACGGCATCCAGCCGCTTCGCCCAAGGCCCCAGTCGATCAGCCAGCCGGGCTGCCGCCTGCTTGTGCGGCAACGTGATGTTGAGCCCCGTACCGCCTTCGGCAAAGAATGCCCGGACGCCTTCGGCAAGGCCCTCGGGAGCCAGATCAATGCGCTCATAAGTCAGGGCACGGCCAAATTGCGCGGCGAACGCAGCGTGGATTTCGGGGGAGAGGCTATGTGCGATCGGATGCCCGACGACGCCACAGCGGGCCATCGTTGTCATGTGGTCAGACTCCAGCGTGCGGGACGCACATTGTATGCATGGTCGCGCGTTCCGAGCGATCGGGGCTGCGAAGCGTCGCAATCCGTGCGATGGCCCTCAGGCAGCCTGTGCCTCCTCCCTAGCGAAGAGTCGCATATGCCCGATACTCCTGCTCTCGCGTTGCCCGGTCCCGGCCGTCTCGCTGCGATGGCCCTGGCCGGTTGCATCTTGTCGCCGTTGCTTCCCTCCGGCATGGGCATCGCCATTGTTCTCGCCGCCGCGCTGATGCTTCCGATGCATCGCCATGTGCGCAGGCTCGCTTTGCTGACGGGAGGTCTGGCTCTGCTGTGGTTACTTTCCCGGATCGCGCGCCTGCGCGTCAGCGCGCGCCCGATTCGATGACGAGCAGACGGCACCCACCTGGCCAAGAAGGGCCATGATGGCGGCGGATCCGCGAGCCGACAGTCCGCGGATCAGCGCCGATCGCCTTCCGTCGAGTCTCTCACGCCGCCCCCCGGGAGAGGACACCCGCCTCAATGGTCCTCGAGCAACGCGCGGTAGATCCACCCGCCCACGACGCCGCCAAGCAGCGGAACCACCCAGAAGACCCACAACTGGTGCAGCGCCCAGCCGCCTTGGAACAAGGCAGGGCCCGTGCTGCGGGCCGGATTGACGGACGTGTTGTCGACGGGGATGCTCACGAGATGGATCAGCGTCAGCGTCAAGCCAATGGCGATGCCGGCGAATCCGGACGGCGCGCGCTTTGACGTTGCACCCATGATGACAAATACAAACAAGGCCGTAAGCACGAACTCGGTGATCATCACGGCCTGCAACGAATAGCCGCCGGGCGAATGGGCGCCGTAGCCGTTACTCGCAAATCCGCTCGACGTGGCGTCAAATCCCGGCTTGCCACTGGCGATGAGGTAGAGCGTACCCGCCGCCGCGATCGCGCCGATCACCTGCGCCGCCCAGTACGGCAGCAGGTCTTTCCAGGCAAATCGACCTCCCGCCGCAAGGCCAGCGGATACCGCTGGATTGAAATGCCCGCCCGAAATGGCTCCAACCGCGTAAACCATGGTCAGAACGCTCAGCCCGAATGCCAACGCTACGCCGGAAAAGCCAATGCCCAGGCCCGGGAAAGCCGCAGCCAGTACCGCGCTTCCGCAGCCTCCCAGAACCAGCCAGTAAGTACCGAAGAATTCAGCAAAACTGCGTTTCCAAAGTCCCATGGCGACGCTCCCGATGCCGGACAACCGGCCCGGCGCGCACGCTACATCCCTTGTTGGCCGCGGGCAAACAAGGGCGATGTCCGGGCCATCTCAGTGCCGCACGGAACGTGCCGGCCAGGGCACGCCCCCGGCATCGACTTCGGCCAAGGCAGCTTCGTCGGAACGCAACCCCAGTCCCGCATCCATTTCCGCCTTCAACGCGCGCAAACCATCCAGCGACAGCGGTGTCGCCAGTGCATGAGCGCGCCGCAATTCCGGATCACCGCGGAGCATTGCCACGACGCCCAATCCCGGGGCCCGGAGCAGGCAGAGCGCCGCCGAAGCCGGCCAACACGCGCCATCGCGTGATTCGGCTAGGCGTTCGACAATGCCCCCGTCGACGAAACGCGTGCCAGGCTCCGCATCGGCCTGTGCACCCAGTATCAGTCCATGGACACCGAACAAAGCCGCTGCTTGCCGCAGCTCGAACACGGCAGAAGCATATGCATTGACCCTCGATTCAGGCGGCGGCTGGGTGCGCGTGATGAATGCCCGCGGTGTTTCGAGGGCAACATGGGTGCCATCCCAGGACCAGCGAGCACCATGCGGGCTGAGCGCCGTTTCGACGCGCCCCGGGGACATCAACGCGGCTTCGATCAACAACCAGTGCACAGCAAATCCTGCGTGTTCATACTGCACGCAGTTCAATGCGAGAAGATCGGCCAAGCTCAGATAGCGCGCATGCGCCAGGCGCACACCACACGCCCGCATGATGCGGTCGGCGGCATTGGCACCGGCTTCACCCTGTTGCGCCAATACCTGCTCGAGCCGTCCCCCCAGCGCGTCGGCCTGATCCGGATCGGCTTCAATGACCAGTGGCAAATAACGCATCGGCGAACCCGCGAATTGGGCGTCTGGCTGCAAGGCCAGGGACGGCATGCGTCCCTGATGCGATCCAATGCCGACCACCCCGCCGTTGCCATGCGGCAGGCGAAGGCCCAATTCAGCCAGCGAAGCGTGTGCGGCAAAGCCTGGCCGCAGGACCTCGGCACCGTCCAGAAGGGTACCGCCGAGTATCAGGCGCGCATTCTCGACCTCGGGAAGCAAGCGCAGTAGATCGTCGGCGACGGCTTTCACCAGCGCTTCCGTCGCATCGCGCTCCAACAGGAGCGCCTCGGGGATCGATCCGGGCAAAAGCTCGCAGGCGAGCACCGCGTACAGCGGAACGGTATGGCTCATGGCGCCAGAGGGTCAAAATCAGGAGTTTAGCAACCGCGGCGACGGGGGCGGCACGTCGAAGGCGCGACTTGATTACCGTGGATGGCGATGCGCGCCTGCTGGGCTAGAGTGGGAAGCCTTTCGAATGGCCGCAGGAGTCGACGCATGGCCCAGACGCTTCGCCGCACCGCGATTCTCGGCGGTAGCCGCATCCCGTTTTGTCGCAATAACACCGCCTACGCGGAAGTGGGCACCTTCGGAATGGGCCTGAGGGCCGTCAGCACCCTGGTCGATCGCATGGGCATTGCGGGCCTCGAACTCGGCGAGGTGGCGTTCGGCGCAGTGCTCAAGCTTGATTCGGACTGGAATTTGGCCCGCGAGATCACTCTCGCCTCGGGCTTGGCCGCGACGACGCCAGCGATCACCACCGCACGCGCGTGTGGCACGTCGTTGGACAATGCCATATTGATCGCCAACAAGATCGCCTGCGGCCAGATCGAGGTTGGCATTGCCGGCGGCAGTGATACGACCAGCGATGTTCCGATCGCCCTGTCCGATGCCCTTCGCAGGCGGTTACTGTCGGTAAACCGTGCCCGGGGCGCGGGCGCAAAACTGCGAGCCGCGCTACACGGCTTCCGGCTCCGCGATCTCAAGCCCGCTTTTCCCGGTGTCGCCGAGCCGCGAACCGGTCTCAGCATGGGCCAGCACGCCGAGCAGATGGCGCGGCAGTGGGGAATTGGTCGCGTCGAGCAGGACGAATTGGCGCTTGAGAGCCACCGCAAGCTGGCGGCAGCGTACGAGTCCGGATTTTTCGATGACCTGGTCGTTCCCTTGCGTGGGCAAGAGCGCGATGGCTTTTTGCGACCCGACACGACCCTGGAGAAGCTAGGCTCCTTGAAGCCTGCTTTTGACAAGGTTTCCGGCCTGGGTACCCTGACCGCCGGCAATTCCACCGGGCTGTCCGACGGTGCCGCCGCCGTCCTGCTGGCCAGCGAGGACTGGGCGAACCGGCACCATTTGCCAATCCAGGCCTATCTGGTGGACGCCGAAGTGGCGGCAGTCAACTTCGTCGCGGGCGAGGGCCTCCTGATGGCACCCACCGTAGCGGTGGCCCGCCTTTTGAAGAGGCGCCAGCTTGCATTGCAGGATTTCGACTACTACGAAATCCATGAGGCCTTTGCCGCGCAAGTGCTCTGTACGCTGCGCGCATGGCAATCGGCGGAGTACTGTCGAGAACGACTTGGCTGGGACGGCCCCTTGGGTGCAATCGATCCGGCCCGTCTGAATGTGAACGGCTCTTCGCTCGCGGTGGGACACCCGTTTGCCGCAACCGGTGCTCGCATATTGGCGACGATGGCAAAGCTGCTTGCCAGTCGTGGCGCAGGTCGCGGATTGATTTCCATCTGCACCGCGGGGGGAATGGGCGTCGCTGCAATTGTCGAGCGCTAGATGCGCCGCACCGCAGCGTGCAGCCCATCGGTGGAAGGCTAGACTCGTCGGGGTTCGACCCGTGTCGCCCGCGCGATCAACTGGTTCGGCGGGCGCGTCGTCGCTTCCTGTGCGGAGGTACGCGGTGCACCCCACGGACACAAGCAAACCGGACCATTTCCACAAGGTGGTCGACTGCCAGTGGGCCTGCCCGGCCCATACTCCCGTTCCCGAGTACATCCGGCTCATTGCCGCCGGACGCTATGCGGATGCCTACATGGTCAATTGGCACTCGAATGTGTTCCCCGGGATTCTGGGGCGCACGTGCGATCGCCCCTGTGAACCGGCTTGTCGCCGCGTGCGCGTTGAAACGAACAATGGAAACGAAGCGGAGTCCGTGGCGATATGCCGTCTCAAGCGCGTCGCCGCGGACCACAAGGGAGACATTCAGGCACGCCTTCCTCAGCGTGCGGCCGCCAATGGAAGGCGCGTGGCTTGTGTTGGCGCCGGCCCGGCATCGTTGACCGTCGCTCGCGACCTGGCTCATCTCGGATACCAGGTCTCCGTGTTCGACCGCGACCCCAAGGCGGGTGGATTCATGCGGACACAGGTCCCGCGCTTCCGCCTTCCGGAAGAAGTCATCGACGAGGAAATTGGCTACATCCTTGGTCTTGGCATCCAGTTCCACGGAGGAACGCCCATCAGCTCGCTTCGGCGACTCCTGAGCGATGGATTCGATGCAATCTTCGTTGGCAGCGGTGCTCCTCGTGGGCGCGACCTGGATCTTCCAGGGCGCCGAGAGGCAGCCGCGCGAATCCATATAGGCATTGACTGGCTCGCCTCGGTGTCGTTCGGCCACGTCACGTCGATCGGCAAGCGCGTGATCGTATTGGGTGGCGGCAACACCGCGATGGACTGTTGCCGTTCGGCGCGGAGGCTGGGCGGCACGGCGGTCAAGGTCATCGTCCGTTCTGGCTACGATGAAATGAAGGCATCTCCGTGGGAAAAGGAGGATGCCCAGCATGAAGGCATCCCGATCCTGAATTATCTGGTGCCCGTCGAGTTCGAACACGAGAAGGGCAGGCTCATGGCCGTGCGTTTCCGCAAGGTGCGGCCTGAACTCGACGATCGTGGGGCCCGACGACTGGTTCCGTCAGGCGAGCCTGACCAGCGCATTGAATGCGACGAGGCCATCATCGCGGTGGGGCAAGAGAACTCCTTCCCCTGGATCGAACGTGACCTTGGCCTCGCTTTCGACGACGGCGGCCTACCGGTGCTGGATACCGCCACGCTGCAATCAAGTTTGCCCAATGTGTTCTTCGGAGGCGATGCAGCATTTGGGCCCAAGAACATCATCTGGGCCGTAGCGCATGGCCACGAGGCAGCGATTTCGATGGATCGATGGATGCGCGGAGAAGATGTCCGGCTGCGGCCACCACCTCGGGTGCACATGACCTCCCAGAAAATGGGCATCCACGAGTGGAGCTATGACAACGACATCTCACCGGAACCACGCCGCAAGGTGCCGTGGGCGGCTGCAGAGCTGGCGTTGAAGAGCATCCGGGTTGAAGTGGAGCTGGGCTTCGACGGTAGCAATGCCTGGAAGGAAGCCCAGCGCTGTCTGAATTGCGATGTTCAGACGGTCTTCAAGCGCGAACTGTGCATCGAATGTGACGCGTGCACCGACATCTGCCCGATGGACTGCATCACCTTCACCACCAATGGCGACGAGGCGGATCTGCGCAGGCAATTACGCGCGCCGGCACTGAATGTGCGCCAGGACCTATACGTATCCGACAGTCTCCGAACCGGCCGCGTGATGGTCAAGGACGAGGATGTCTGTCTGCACTGCGGTCTTTGCGCGGAGCGCTGTCCAACAGGCGCGTGGGACATGCAGAAGTTCCTGCTGGAGTTATCACGCGCCGCGCCCGACCGCGAATCCGTGGAAGCCGGCAGGGAGATCCGGTGATGACTGCAGAAGACGCGTCACCCGGAGTCGCCATGCCGGTGACCGATGCCCGGACGGTCCCGGCGGCACCATTGGAGGCAGTCAACGATTTCGTCGTGAAGTTCGCCAACGTGAATGGCTCGGGCTCAGCCTCCGCCAACGAGCTGTTCGCCAGGGCGATCCTGCGCATGGGAGTGCCCGTGGGTCCGCGGAATATATTCCCGAGCAACATCCAAGGGCTGCCTACCTGGTACGAAGTGCGAATCAGCGGTGCGGGACACCTGGGACGTCGTGGCGGCGTCGACCTCATGGTGGCGATGAATCCCCAGACGTGGGACGACGATATCGCCGAAGTGGACGTGGGCGGGTACCTCTTCTACGACAGCACGCGGCCACTTGCAGCCACGAAAATGCGTTCAGACATCACGATGATCGGCATGCCGCTCACCGAAATCTGCAACAGCACCTGGGCCGATCCACGCCAGCGTCAGCTTTTCAAGAACATCCTCTACGTTGGCGCGCTTGCTGCATTGCTGCGCATTGACATGGGCGCGATCGAGACCCTGATTGCCGAGCAATACAAGAGCAAGCCTCGGCTGCTCGAACCGAATGTCCAGGCGCTGCGGATGGGCTACGTGTACGCTCGGGATCACTTGCCGGCTATTGGCCTGTCGGTTCGTAGGTCCAACGCCGTCGGCGACCGCATATTCATCGATGGAAACCGCGCTGCGGCCCTGGGTTGCGTCTATGGGGGCGCCACCGTCTGCGCTTGGTATCCGATCACTCCCTCGTCGTCCCTCGCCGAGTCCTTCCAGAACTATTGCCACAAGCTTCGCATTGATCCGGCCAGCGGGCGGCGTCGGTACGCGGTCGTGCAGGCGGAGGACGAAATCGCTTCAATCGGCATCGTCGCGGGCGCAGGTTGGAACGGGGCTCGCGCGTTCACAGCAACCAGCGGGCCGGGCATCTCGCTCATGAGCGAGATCATCGGCCTTGCCTATTTCGCCGAAATACCCATGACGATCATTGACGTGCAACGCGGTGGCCCTTCCACCGGAATGCCTACACGCACCCAGCAAGCAGATCTGGTCGCATGCGCCTACGCGTCGCACGGTGATACGAGGCACGTACTTCTGTTTCCCGAGGACCCGCACGAGTGTTTCGAATTCGCCGCATCGGCGCTCGATCTCGCTGATCGGTTGCAGACACCCGTCTTCGTCATGAGCGACCTCGATATCGCCATGAACCAGCGCCTCTGCGCCCCTCTGGCGTGGAGCGAGACCAACCGCTATGACCGCGGCAAGGTGATGAGTTTCGAGCAACTTGAGGCAGGAACAGACTTTGGTCGTTACAAGGATGTGGATGGCGACGGCATACCCTGGCGCACGCTTCCCGGCACGCACCCAACGCGGGGGAGCTATTTCACGCGCGGAACCTCCCGCGACGCCTATGCGCGCTACTCGGAACGCGGCCGCGATTACGTCGACAACATGGAGCGGCTGCTGCGAAAGTTCGACACGGCGCGCAGCCTCGTTCCGCCTCCCGTTCCGAACGCCTCGCATCGGCCTACCACCTGGGGCGCAATCTATTTCGGATCGACAGCGCCAGCCATGCGAGAAGCCGTCGAATCGCTCGAACAAGCTGGCCTGGCCATGGACATCCTGCGCGTTCGCGCGTTTCCTTTCAGTGGCGCCGTGCGCGAATTCATCGAGTCGCATGGGCCGGTGTTTGTCGTCGAGCAAAATCGGGATGCCCAACTCCGGAGCCTGCTCGTGGACGATTTTGGACTCGATCCTGCCCGACTGGTTCCCATCCTGCATTTCGATGGCACGCCGATCACGGCGCGCTTCATTGTTGGCGCGGTGAAGGCATATGCTCACGAAGCGGGAATGCCCACATGACCTGGATCGCCAAGCCAAGGCTTCACCATCCAACGCTCGCCCGCAACTCGCTGGGCTACACGCGGCGCGATTATGAAGGCAAGGTTTCCACGCTTTGCGCCGGTTGTGGGCATGACTCGATTTCGGCAGCCATCGTCCAGGCCTTCTGGCTCATGGATATCGCGCCACATCGCGTCGCCAAGCTTTCGGGCATAGGCTGCAGCAGCAAGACGCCCGACTATTTCCTCGGCCCGGCCCACGGATTCAACACGGTCCATGGACGCATGCCTTCGGTGCTCACCGGCGCGAACCTGGCGAACCGCAGTCTGATTTACCTCGGCGTCTCCGGCGATGGGGATTCCGCATCGATCGGCCTCGGACAATTCGCCCACGCCATACGTCGTGGCGTGGACATGACCTACATCGTCGAGAACAACGGCGTGTATGGCCTCACCAAAGGCCAGTTCTCTGCCACAGCCGACCCGGGGTCCGTGTCAAAGAAAGGCGTTGCCAATACCGATGGTCCTCTCGATTTGGTAGGCCTGGCCTTGCTGCTCGGCGCCAGCTTTGTGGCCCGCGGATTTGCCGGGGACAAGGCGCAGTTGGTCCCGCTGGTCCAAGCCGCCATCAGCCACAAGGGCTCGGCGATTATCGACGTCATCAGTCCCTGCATCGCCTTCAACAACCATGCGGGAAGTACCAAGAGCTACGATTATGTCCGCGAGCACAACGAGGCGGTTAATCAACTCGACTTGGTTCCCTCGCGCAACGAAATCACGGTTGACTATGCCGCAGGCGAGACAGTCGAATTGGCCCAGCATGATGGAACGTTCCTGCGCCTGCATAAATTGCGCGAGGATTACGATCCCCATGACCGCATTGGCGCCATGAACTATCTCCACGAACATCAAGCCAGGGGAGAAGTAGTTACCGGGCTGCTGTACGTCGACCCTGCTGCCCAGGATCTCCATGCCGGTCTGGAAACTGTCGAGACTCCGCTGAATCTGCTGAGTGAGGCCGAACTCTGCCCGGGCGCCGCGGTTCTGGAGCACATCAATTCGAGCTTGCGCTGAAGGCACCTGCCATGGGGCTGGCCCATGGGCGACGCCATGGGATGCCAGCCAGGCAAGACCCGCAACTGCGGGAGACGGCGTCAGTCCCGACAGCGCTCAATCGGTCCCGCGGCACGTGGCTTCCGGCCATGGCAGACGTTGCCGCCAGCACCCTGCTCGGCTCAAGCCTGGGATGTTTCGGGCGCAACCCGAGGCTCGCTGCACGCAATACGGCGACGCACAAGCGTGTTTCCAGCCCCGATCCGAAGGACGATTTCGAGAGGTGGCAGCGGGTCTTGGAGATCCACCGCGCCCGACAGGGATGGACGTTTGAGGTCATTGCCGACCTCGACTCGGGCATGAACCATCAAAAGAGGGGACTCACGCGCCTGCTGCATGCCGTCATTGATGGCGAAGTCGGGCACTTGGTCAGCATGAACAAAGACCGCTTCCTTGTGTATCCTGCAGACGCGTCTGTCTTAGCGCCGACTCATGCGGGTCCTTTTCCAAGGCATCTGCCATACGGGTCAGGAGCTCGCTAGATCCTTTGCGAGCAAGGCATCCTTATCCCTCCAGATTTCGTTGATCCAGCGTTGCACGCGGACTCGGCAGGCGGGGTCATGCTCATAGTCGCCCGCCAGTTCGCGCGGCACCGGAAGCTCCCGCAGATACACGCGGACCTCGGGAATTCGTCCTGCGAGCAGGTCGCGCATGCCGGGAATTCCGGCCGGGTAGACCACCGTCGCGTCGAGAACGGCATGCAGGCTTTCACCCATGGCCTCCAGCACGAAGGCCACGCCACCCGCCTTGGGTTTGAGCAGGCGACGATATGGCGAATTCTGCCGCGCGTGTTTGGCCAGGCTAAATCGCGTTCCTTCCGCGAAATTCATCAGCGACACCGGCAGGCCACGAAAGCGCTCGCAGGCACGCCGGGTCGCGGCGACGTCCGCGTTGCGCATGTGCGGGTTCTTGGCCAAGGTCGAGCGACCATGGCGACGCATGAAGGGGAAATCCAGTGCCCACCAGGCAAGCCCCAGCACCGGCACCCAGATCAGCTCCTGTTTCAGAAAAAACCGCATGAACGGAATCTTGCGATTCAGCACCTTCTGGAGCACAGGGATGTCCACCCAGCTCTGGTGATTGGCCAAGACGAGGTAGTTCTTTCCGGCGGTCAAGCCGCCCGTGCCCTCCACCAGAAACCGGGTTCGCGTCAAAAGCGAGAACAAGGCGCCGTTGACTCCAATCCAGCTTTCGGCAACCCGCGCAAGACCGACGGAGCAGTTCCGGCGCCAAGCGGGTATCGGAACGGCGGCCTTGAGGAGTGCGAGTCCCAGCAATGGCAGTGTATGCGCCAAGGTGTTGAGGACAATGAGCAGCAACGCCAAGGGGGCGCGGAACCAGCGAGGCAAAAACGCGAGCATGGGTCAGTTGGACGTGGCCATGAACGTCCAAGTATGCGCGTCGACATGCCCGGACGGATACGCCAGACCCAGCATACCAACGCGCCAATCCAGGACTCGCCGGTGGATGGAACCGGCCATGTCAAGGCTCGATCCGGATGGGGTCGACCCTGCCGAAGCGCAAAGGCTGGCTCAGGGCCCGCTGTGCCGGGACCTCGGAGAGCGCGCTTTCGATCCAGGTGAACATGGGCATGAACGAAACCTGAGTCTCGTGGTCGAAGCCTTGCTGCCATTCCCGGAGATCCCCTGATGCGCCGAATTCCGCCACTGCTTTCCGTCGCGCTGTGCGCCGCGGTCTTGATCATGCCCGCTGCCCGCGCCGGCGATTCAGTCAAATCGTCAACACAGGGCCCGTTGCATGGGCTGAAGTTCCGCGACATCGGACCCGCTGTGGCCGGCGGGCGCGTCACGAGCGTCCTGGGCGTTGCCGGTGACGCTGCGCTCTACTACGTCGGCACGGCCGGCGGCGGCGTGTGGAAGACGACCGACGGCGGCTCATCCTGGAAGGCCATTTTCACCCATGAGCCGACTCAGTCCATCGGTGCCTTGGCGCTCGCCGGCAACAACCCCAACTGGCTTTGGGTTGGCACGGGCGAAGGCAACCCCCGCAATGACATTCTCGACGGCGACGGGGTGTACTTCAGTCCGGATGGCGGCAAGACCTGGGTCGACAAGGGACTGCACGAAGCCGGCCAGATCGCCGAGATTGCCGTCGATCCCCAGGATGCCAATACGGTGTTCGTTTGTGCGGAAGGCAACGTGTGGAAGCGCGGCGCCGAACGCGGCGTGTTCATGACCAATGACGATGGCGCGCATTGGCACAAGGTGCTCTACCTCAACGACCATACCGGATGCAGCACCATTGCGTTTGAACCGGGAAATCCAAAAGTCCTGATTGCCGGCATGTGGCCGCTGCAGCGACGCCCATGGACCCTCATCAGCGGAGGCAAGTCCGGCGGGCTGTACCGGTCGACGGATGGGGGCCTGCACTGGACAAGGTTGTCGCATGGATTGCCAACGGGTCCGATCGGGCGTAGCGCGGTGGCCTTTGCTCCAAGCCAACCCCAGACCGTCTATGCGGTGCTTCAGGCCAAAGGCGGCGTGCTTTGGGTATCACACGACCTGGGTGACACCTGGATGCAGGTCAGCGATGACCATGACAATGATGTGCGTCCTTTCTACTTCACCCAGATCGCTGTGATGCCCAATGACCCGCAACGTCTGTTCCTGCTTTCCATGAAGATGATGGAGAGCAAGGACGGAGGACATCGGGTGTTCTACGCGGACAAGGGCGTCCATGTGGACCACCACGCGATATGGATCGATCCACACAACCCCAACCGCATCATCCAGGGCAATGACGGCGGCGCGTACCTTTCGCTCGATGCGGGCAAGCACTGGCGCTATCTCGACAATCTGCCCATCGAGCAGTTCTACCAAGTGGCCGTCAGTCCGTCGAACAATCCTTATCCCTACCTAGTCTGCGGCGGGCTTCAGGACAACGACGCCTGGTGTGGCGCATCGAGTGATTACAACCGCGGTGGTGTCACCGGTTATCAGGATTGGTTCGACGTCGCTGGTGGTGACGGCCAATATGTGGTGCCCGCGCCAAGCAACGCCAGCATCATCTACGCCACGACCGACGACGGGTACGCCACCCGGGACGACATTGCAAACGGCAGGAAGCGCAGCATCAACCCTTATGTCCGTGACGTGCTGGCTGGTCTGCTTCTTTCCGGCAAGCCAATGGCGCAACAGAAATATCGCTTCGACTGGACGACACCGGTAGCGGTCTCGCCTGCGAATCCCGATGACGTCTACCTCGGCGCGAACGTGGTGTTCCACAGCACGGACGGCGGCCGCCACTGGACGGTCATCAGTCCTGACCTGACTCGCAACATCAAAGCGAAGCAGCAGCCAAGTGGCGGGCCGGTGACGAAGGACATGTCGGGTGCGGAGACCTATGACACGATCCAGTCACTGGCGCTGGCACCTAGCAATCCCAAGGTCATCTGGGTGGGGACCGACGACGGCTGGATCTGGGTCAGTCGGAATGGCGGCGGAAGCTGGACCAAGGTGACGCCGGAAGGCGCGCCGGACTGGGCCCGTGTTTACCATGTCACGCCCTCGCCATTCCATGCAGGGACCGCGTATGCGGCGTTTGACGCCCATGAGCTCGGCAACGACCAGCCGTACGTTTACCGTACCACCGACTACGGCAAATCGTGGACCCGCATCACAGGGGGGCTCCCACACAGCAGCGTGGAAGTGGTTCGCGAAGACCCGGACGAAGCCGGCTTGCTGTTTGCCGGCACGCTCTCCGCCGGTCTGTACTACTCGCGTGACGACGGCGCCGAGTGGCATTCGTTGCGTGCCAACCTTCCCGACGGCCTCTCGGTGATGGACGTGGCCTTCGCACCCGCACAGCACAGCCTGCTGCTGGCCACCCACGGCCGCGGCATCTGGGTGCTCGACAACCTGCGCCCCGTCGAGCAGTCTGATGCTGCCGCGACCGCGGCGGCGCTGCATGTGTTCAGCGCGAGCCCGGGCACGCTGCTCTACGCGACGCGCAGCAACGGCGTGGGTCCAGGCGCTTTCGTGGCACCCAATGCGCCGACCGGTGTGGTGATTAGCTACAGCCTTGCCAAAGCCATCAAGCCGACGCCATTGCAAAAGGCGGCTCATCACGGTCCTGTGCGCATTGAGATTCATGACGGCACAGGCTCCTTGATCACCACACTCCACGGGCCGGGAAAGGCTGGCGTCAACGAAGTGGTCTGGAACCTGAGGTACCGCGGCCCCGCGAGGCTTGATCCTCCACTGGGCAAGGCCGGCCCGGGAGGACGAGGCTTCGGGCCGGCTGTCGTTCCGGGAAGCTATGCCGCAACCGTGACCGCCCGCGGCATCTCCCAGACCATCCGCCTGCATGTGCAGCCGGACGCGCGCTTTCGGGTTGCGCCTGCGGTCTGGCGAGCGGATATGGTCGTGGGGCTCCAGGCGCGGGCCGCGCTCTCGGCGGTAAACCAAGTGCTGAACCATGTTGCCGCGATGCGCAGGAGCCTCTCTGCGGTCCAGGCCCGCGGGCACCATGACGCACGCTGGGCGCTGCAACACCGTGCGCTCCTTGCACAAGCGAAGGTGCTCGCCAAGCAACTGGGCGACTACCAGGACATCCTCTGGAATTCTCACGTGCAACACGCGGTGGAAGAGGATTTCCTGCGCCACTTCAGCCATCTTCATGCGCACGTGCAGACCCTTTACGGCATGGCCGCCAGCCTTTCGGGCCAGCCGCCGAGCAGACAAGTCCGCGATCTCCTTGCGAGCGACCGCGCGCAGATCCTGCAGCTTCTGACGCAGTACAACGGCAGCCTGATGGCGAAGGTCAGGGCATGGAATGCATCGGCATACGCCGCGGGGATTGCGACACTGCCGACCGGCCATCCAGTGCAGCTCGCTCTGACACCGGCAATGACGGCCCCTGCGCACGGTTGATGCCGGGTCGTTGCCGCGCCAGAAGGGTCTGGCGCGGCAACGTTATGCGACGCGACCCCTCCTGGCGTATCCCGGTTGTTGGCGCGCGCGAGTTGCAGGAGCGACGATCGCATCGCGCAGTGGCCAGGCGAAGCGCCGGGGGCAGGGGGATGGGCAGGGCCCGCGCGCCTGCGCTACCACCTGATGAGCCTCGTGAACGTCCGGTCGCGATACCGCGCACCCGACGAGCAACGCGGCCGTCAATGCGATCAATGACCGCCTGATCAGCCCGGACACCAGGCTGGAGTTGGGCATGCCTCGCGTCGCAGCCGGCTTGCAAGGCAGACGATGGCCAACCCGGCACCAACGTTGCGATGCGACGCGCGTCGGATTGGAACAGCCAGCCTCCACTCCGGCTCGCGGACTACGTGGATTGCCGCCGGGCTTACGCGTCCGCGCCGTCAGGCCAACCTTCTCGGGTGCCGCGCGTCAGAACCAAGTCTCCGGCAAGAACGCTTCCAGCCGGGACTGCGTCGGCCCCCGCAACAACCGGATAGATCAGTCCGAAGTCCTGCTTCGTCGCGGCAAAGAGCTGCTCGAAGCTCTCGATGACGAAATAGGTCTTTTGGAAGCTGTCAATGCGATAGCGAGTGCGCATCACTCGCTGCAGATCAAAACCTAGGCGATTTGGCGCGGATGATTCCAGGCTGTAGATCGACTCGCTGTTGGAGCTGACGATCCCGGCGCCGTAGATTCGCAGGCTGCCGGACTCGCGAATGAGGCCGAACTCCACGGTGTACCAGTACAACCGGGTCAGGTTCAGCAGCGCCTCGTCCCCGAACTCGCGCTGCGCCCGAAGTCCGCCGCGGCCGTAAGCCTCCATGTAGTCGGCGAATACGGGATTCATCAACAAAGGCACGTGCCCAAACAGGTCGTGGAACAGGTCTGGCTCGGCGATATAGTCCAGTTGATCGGGCCGGCGGATCCACCAGGTCACCGGAAAGCGACGATTGGCCAAATGGTCGAAGAACACCGCTTCGGGAAGCAATCCCTCAACGCCCACCAATGTCCAACCCGTCGCTCCAGCCAAAAGGCGATTGAGTTGATCGAATCGCGGGATTGCATCCGCCGTCATGCCGAGTGCTTGCTGCGCATCAAGAAACGCGGCGCAGGCGCGCCCAGGCAACAGTTCGCGCTGGCGAGCAAAAAGCGCGGCCCAGACGCGATGATCATCCGAGGTGTAGTCCGCCCATGGCTGCTCGACAATCCCCGTCGCATATTGCGGAATCACCCCGCGATCGGTGGACAGGTTTTCTACGCGACGTGGCTGCGGGTTCATGATGCAACTCCTGCTTGCGCTGGCACTCGAATGTCCTTGCTGCACAGTTTATGACCAACTTGGCGCAGCGTGGTCTCCGCGATGCGCAGGTATTCGGCGACCATTGGCCTCGTTGCCCCGATCCCCCGGTAGCCGATGCACCCAGACTCCGGCTCCTTCCTCCGAACTCCTGTTGAGCACTCGCGGTCGGTTTGGGGGTTGTCCATCCTGCAGTGCGCCGATCTCCAGCATGGGCTATCGCACTGCAACATCGCCGGCTAAAGTGAGTCCATGAAATCCGATCGATCCGCGAATGCGGACACCTCGGCCCGCGTCCGGGCCCTCCGATATGGCGTGCGCGCCCCGGCCCTGCTGGGTTTGGTCCTTATCGCCGTCCCGTTGGGCGTCGTCGTTTCGCTGCTGCCCGACGGCACCCATGACCCCCTGCGAGAGCCACTTTCTCAGCGCATCGTCCGCTTGTGGTCGCAGGCGCTGTTGCGCGGGGTGTTTGGCTTTCGCATTCGCAGGCACGGCGCGCCCGTGCGCGGCCCCGTACTGTTCGTCGCCAACCATGTTTCATGGATGGATATCCAACTACTGCACACGCAGCGCGCGGCATGCTTCGTCGCCAAGGCCGAAATAGCCCGGTGGCCCCTGATCGGATGGCTGGCGACGTGCGCGGGAACGATTTTCCACCAACGCGGGCATGCGGCCTCGCTGAACTCGGTGATGGCCGTGATGGTTCAGCGCTTGCGCGAAGCCCGACCCGTCGCTGTCTTTCCCGAGGGCGGCATCGAGCATGCCGCCGAGGGCATTGCCCGGGTGCGCACATTCCACGCTCGCGTTTTCCAGTGCGCCCTGGATGCCCAGGTGCCCATCCAACCGGTGGCGTTGACGTATCGCAGAGGGAATGATCTCTACGATGACGCCTCGTTTCGTCCCGGAGAGACTTTCTTGGGCAATTTTCTGCGACTTCTGGGCAGCGCACCGATCACGGCCGAGGTGCACTTCCTCTCCCCATTGACCATTCCGGCGGAGAGCGGTCGACGCGCGTTTGCGGAAGCCGCGCGTGCCGCCATTGCAACGTGCCTGGAGCAAAGACCGTGAACGCATCCGGGCAACCCGGGCAACTCCCGCGGGGCGCCGATTTCCTGCCGCCACGATGGCTCCGCAATGCACACGTTCAGTCGGTGCTCGGTTCAAGTCCAATTCGCCGTTTGCGGCTCCGCCGAGGCGACCAAGTGCTGGCGCGGACAACCCAGACTGAAATCCTGACCGTCTCGGGCGGCGTTCGTCTGCAAGGATTCCTGAGTCGCCAGCAAGCACTGCGTGAGCGACGCGGGCTCGTGGTCCTGTTGCACGGGTGGGAAGGGAGTGCCCAATCCAATTACATCCGATCCAGCACAGTGTCACTGCTCGCGGCTGGCTATGACGTTTATCGATTGAATTTCCGTGATCACGGCGACAGCCACGCGCTCAACCCCGAACCCTTCCACTCATGTCGACTCGACGAGGTCGCTTCCGCCATAGGCGAGGTTGTTGCTCGCCCGGGTCCCGGGGTGCGTGCGCTCGCTGGCTTTTCGCTCGGAGGCAACTTTGCCTTGCGGGTTGCGCGGATCGCTCCGGCAAACGGGATCATGCTGGATTACGCCTTGGCGGTTTGCCCTGTCATCGATCCAGCACATGGCCTGAGGCAACTCGAACGAGGCTGGCTTTACCATGCTTATTTCATGCGCAAGTGGCGAACGTCGCTACGCCGAAAGCAAGCCTTGTTCCCGCATTTGCCGGTCTTGCGCTCAACCGATACGCGTCTTGGCATGCGCGATTTAACGCGCACGCTGGTGGAGCGGTTCACCGACTTCGGGACATTGGAGCGTTATCTCGACGGCTATTCGTTGGCTGGTGAGCGCCTCGAGACGCTGCGCGTGCCTACAACGATTCTCACTGCGGCCGACGACCCCGTGGTTCCAGTGGCCGATTTCCACGCACTGCGTCTGCCGCCGTGCGTCGAATTGGACATCGCCGCACACGGCGGACACTGTGCCTTCCTGACGGGCATGGGCATGCGCAGCTTTGTCGAGGACTACTTGCTGGCGCGGCTGGAGGCGGTGGCATCCGCGGCGCCTGGATCGGCTAATCCCTGCAGCTGAGCCATTGATCGGGCGACGTCGGGCTTCGCGCTTGCGGCGTGCGACTCGATATCAGGCCATGGGCAACGGCGGCTGCAACGGCTCAATGCTCGCCTCGCCCGCCATGACCCTCTTGTATTCGGCTCTACTGACTGACACATATCGTTCGTTGCCGCCAATCTGGACCTGCGGCCCCTCGCGCACGGCCCGGCCATCGTCGTCCACGCGGAGCACCATCGTCGCCTTCTTGCCACTGTGGCAAATGGTTTTGATCTCGATGAGCTCGTCCGACCACGCCAACAAGTACTGGCTGCCCTCGAACAACTCCCCGCGGAAGTCGGTACGCAGGCCATAGCAGAGTGCCGGTATCTGAAGCCCATCAACGATTTCACTGAGCTGCCATACCTGCGAACGCGTCAGGAATTGTGCTTCGTCCACGAGCACGCAGTGCAGTGGCCCGACGCGGTTGATGTTTGCGCGCACAAGGGCGAAAAGGTCTTCTGATCGATCGAATCGCTGCGCCTCCGCGCTCAGGCCTATGCGCGAGGCCACGGTCGCACCGCCTAAACGCGTATCGACCTTCGGCGTGAAGATCAGTGGACGCATTCCGCGCTCGCGATAGTTGTAGGCACTCTGCAACAGCGTAGTGGTCTTGCCCGCATTCATCGCCGAGTAATAGAAGTAGAGCTTGGCCATGCGATTCCAGTGACGCCCGGAGAAAGCCCAAGGCTACCGCGTCTCGGCCGCTGCGCAAGCACGGTTGGGCGGTGGCCGAGGAATGCCCGTGGCCATCCTTTCGCTCGGCTGCCGATTCGGTTCCGACCATGCCCCGCCTGAGTTCCGGCCACGAGGGGGCGCCGAGGCAGCGCGCGGTCGCCGTAGCCGAACTGCACCGAAGGTGCGACGACTCGATCGGGACAGGACTCGAATAAGCTAGCGACCTTTCCCCGTTGGTCGTCATCATGCTCAACCCGCAGCAACGCGAAGCAGTCGACTACTGTGAGGGTCCCTTGCTCGTCCTGGCGGGCGCTGGCTCCGGCAAGACACGCGTTATTGTCGAAAAGATTGCCCATCTGGTACAGCGGCGAGGCTTGGCTCCCGAGAAGATCGCCGCGATCACTTTCACCAACAAGGCGGCCCGCGAAATGCGCGAGCGGCTGGCGAAACGGGTGCCAGCAGCCAGTGCGGATGCGCTGCGCGTGTCCACGTTCCACGCATTGGGGCTCCGCTTTCTGCAGGTCGAGCACGAGCGCGCTGCATTGAAGGCGAACTTCAGCGTGCTCGATTCCGACGACTCGATCACCGTGCTGAAAGACCTGATGCCGAAGAACACTCGCGGCGAGGAAATCGATGCGTTGCGCAGCGCCATCAGCCGGGCGAAAAATGCCGGCCTGGACCCCGATGCCGCCGCTGCCGCCGCACGAAGCACCCGGGAAATCGAAGTCGCTGCGCGTTACGCAACCTACCAGCAGCGACTTCGCGCTTGGAATGCACTGGACTTCGATGATCTTATCCGGATTCCATTGCACTTGCTCGAGGTCCATGAAGAGGTCGCGTTGGCTTGGCGCGAGCGTTTGCGCTATTTGCTGGTCGATGAATATCAGGACACCAACGAAGCCCAATACCGTCTGCTCCGGGCCCTGGCGGGATCGCGGGGGGCCTTCACGTGTGTCGGCGACGACGACCAGAGCATTTACGCTTGGCGTGGTGCGCGACCTGAGAATCTCGACGAGATTGCACGCGATTACCCCAATCTGCGCGTACTGAAGCTCGAGCAGAATTACCGCTGCAGTGCACGCATCCTGCGCTGCGCTAATGCGCTGATTGCCAATAATGATCACAGTCACCCGAAGCGCTTGTGGAGCGTTGCCGGCGAAGGCGTACCCGTTCGCATCATGCGGTGCCGGGACAGCGAACACGAGTCGGCGCGCATTGCCGCGCTCCTTGAACAGGCGCAGCGCAGCGAAGGATCCCGCTGGAGTGATTACGCGGTGCTTTACCGTGGCAACCATCAGTCCCGCGAGCTTGAAAAGGCGCTGCGCCTGGCGCGGGTGCCTTATCACCTGAGCGGTTCCATGAGCTTTCTTGATCGCACCGAGGTCAAGGATGTACTTGCCTACCTGCGGCTCGTTGCAAATCCTGACGACGATGCGGCGTTCCTGCGAGTAGTCAATGTCCCAAGGCGCGACCTCGGCGCAAGCTCGCTTGAGCGGCTTGGGATCGCGGCGCAGGCGCGCCGCCTTTCCCTGCTCGGGGCAGCAGCAGATCCAGGGTGCGTGGCCTCGCTGCAGCGGCGCCAGGCCCATGCGTTGGCCGATTTCTCAGCGTTGATAGGCCGCCTTCGGCGCTTGTCCTCGCAAAGCACCGCGGTCGAGCTTCTTGAGTCGGTCCTTGAACTGAGCGGATACCGCGCGCATGTTCAAAGCCTTCCGGGCGCAGCCGATGCCTGTGCGCGCCGCCTCGCTAACCTTGCAGAACTGGGCGAATGGTTTCGCGCCATGCAGCGGGGAAGCGCGCGCTCCGGCGATCTGGCCCAGCAACTGATGTTGCTTGGAACCGTCGACCGGGATGATCCCGGCAACGCGGTCCGCTTGATGACAATCCATGCTGCGAAGGGCCTTGAGTTCCGAGGCGTCTGCATCATTGGTTGCAATGAAGGAACGTTGCCGCATGAAGGCGCCCTGGATGAAGGCCGCCTTGATGAGGAGCGTCGATTGTTTTATGTCGGCATCACGCGTGCACGCGAATGGCTCGTCCTGAGCCATAGCGAGCGGGCGCGCCGGTTTGGCGAAATGATGGCATTGCGTTGCAGTCGCTTCGTGGAGGAACTTCCGGCCGATGACTTGGTCCGTGACGGCGATGACCCCGCAGCCGAGACCGAGGCCAGGCGGGAGACGGCGCTCGCTCAGCTGGCGCGCATCAGCGCCATGCTGAATGGATGAGCCTCTCAGGCCGCCAGTCCATCAAGAGCGCGCAACCAGGCCTCGCGCGTGGTCCTGGACAACGTTACCGGCAAGCCGAGATATCGGGTTTCCTCGAGCCAGGCCTGCGGCAGCGTGAGACTTGGCCGTCCCAGAAATTGATCGAGCCCCGACGGCACATGCGGTTGCGTCCCCAGGAGCGGCTCCATCTCGATGGCTTGCGCGGAGAGCAGCTCCACCGCGAGCGCGAGGTGATCGCCTGCGCGCCGGATCCAGTCTCTCGCTGAGGGAACGTCCCGCACCGGCCAGCCGTCGAGATAGCCAAAGGCCAGCCAGTCGAGAAGGCAGGCTTCAGGCGCCCTCCACGCGAGAAGGAGCCGAATTCCGGGAAGTGCCCGCTTAAGTGCTGGCAATAGCCGGACATCCAGATAGGGTAGCCATTCGACGACCTGCCCGCCCGCCGTGATCCCGTCACGTCGCAGGCTACGCGCATAGCGACGCGCCATGGATTCGAGCTCGGGTCGGCCCATGGGTTGAAGCAGCCGCGGGTCATCAGCACGCGCAAGTAGCTCGGCCCCATGGAGTGCCGCGCTGCGCACGCGCAACCCCGACTGTTGCGTCAGCAGCTGCGCGAGCCGATGCACGCCACTTCCAGGCAAGCCCACAAGCAGTACGGGAGCCGGGTCGATCGGCGCTGGATCCAGCGGCGGGAGTTTGACGAGTTCGCGCACCCTTGCTGCCAGCGGAGTTGCGTCGGGTAACCCGGGCACGATGCCGGGCTCCTCTGCATGCATCGCCAGAAAGGCCCGCTCTGCCGACACCCAGTCCTGTCGTCCCAGCGAGGCGAGCCCCAGCAGGTGCTGCCGATGGCGGCGCTGGAGCGGATTCAATCGTGCCTCATCCATCGATTTGAGACGGTCACGGGCCGTCTCGTAGGCACCATCGCGCAATGCCGCCCGCGCGCGCATCAACTGCAGCGGTGGCCAGCGTCCACCCAGCGCCGCACGCTCGGCTTCCTCGTCGGCTCGGGCAAAATCACCCGTGCGCTCCATCGCCAGGGCCAAATCGGCACGAACCGAGTGCTGTTCGGGGTTCCGGTCGAGTGCCTGCTCCCAAAGAGCGACCGCCGCATGCGGGTCGCCTGCGCGCAGCAGGCGTTCCGCCAGTGCCGCGCGCGCGCTGATCGCGTCCGGATTATGGGCCAGCCAGTCCGCCAACATGGCAGGCACGGCCGGCCCCTGCCCATTGCGGTCCATGGCACGCGCCAAGCCGATCACCGCACGCTCGTTGTGCGCATCCTGCGCCAACGCCTGCTGGAACATCGTTTGCGCAGCGGCTCCCCGTCCCTGACCCAACGCAAGCTCCCCCAGGCCAGTCAATGCCGCGGCTGCATACCGTGGGTGCTCTCGGAGTGCCTGGAATTGTTCCGCCGCCTCCTGCGAACGGTCGCGCTGCATGAGCGTTTCGGCGAGAAGCAGGCGGGCCAAACCCATTTGGGCATTGAGCTCGAGCGTGCGTTCGAATGCGCGCACCGCGAAATCCAGATATCCCTGCGCCCGCAGCGTTTGCCCAAGGCTGAGCTGTGCGGCCGGGTCGTCTGGCTTGATCTCCAGCGCCATGTTGAAACAGCGAATCGAAGCTTCGTGTTCGCCCTTGGCGCCCAACGTCTGGCCAAGGCCCAGCCAGGCTTCGATGGAGTCTTCGTCCGCGCGCAACGCCGTGCGAAAACCGCTTTCGGCGCCATCGAGGTCGCCATTCGCCAGCGCGGCAGCGGCGATCCCGATGTACGCATCAATCCGATTGGGATCGACCTGTCGCGCGGCTTCGAAGGCCCTGATCGCACGGCTCCGGTCGCCGGCAAGCAGCGCGGCACGCCCGTAGCTCACTTGCAAGGCTGCATCTTCCGGCGCACGCTGAATGGCGGGCTGCAGGGTTTCCAGGGCAAGAACATAGGCGCCCCGGCGAATGCGCACCAGCCCCAAGAGATGGCGCGCTTCCAGCGAATCGGGTTCGGCGTCCAGCCATGCCTTGGCGCGCGATTCGGCCTCGGCCACCTGCCCGTGCCGTTCGAGCTCGAGGATCTCGTCGCGCATTGGTCCGTCCGTCAAAGCCCCAGATTATGCCTTCCCTGACCAATCCGCATGGCATCCGCGGACTTCTGGCTCGCCAGGCGTGGGCGACTCCGTCGTGCGCCCGCCCCGGCACGACATCGCTTCGGGGTCATGCGGCGGCGTCCTTGCCCGGCTTGGTCGTTCTTTGACCCGCGTTTCGCCAAACGGGTGCTCCCCGCCATGATCAGGGGGCACGGCCTCCAGGGGACCCGCCTTTGCCCTGGTCGCAGAGCCGCGAAGGGCAAAGCGGGCGCCAGTGCTGGGGACGCGGATGTTGCAGCGCGGACCCGAGATGGTCCGCGCGAGCCGTGCCGACGGCGACGCCGCCCGCTTCCGGCGCCGCCCCAGCGCGGTCAGATGGCGTAATACATCTGGTACTCGAGCGGATGCGTCGCCGCCCTGAATCGGGTGACTTCCTGCATCTTGAGGGCAATATAACCATCAATGAAATCATCGCTCATCACGCCACCCGCCTTGAGAAAGGCGCGGTCCTTGTCGAGCGCCTCAAGCGCCTGGTCAAGACTGGAACACACTTGTGGGATGTTCTTCTCTTCTTCCGGCGGCAAGTCGTAGAGGTCCTTGTCGGAAGGGGCACCCGGATCAATCTTGTTCAGAATGCCATCGAGCCCAGCCATCATCAGAGCCGTAAAGGTGAGGTAGCCGGAGTTGACCGGATCCGGGAAGCGCACTTCGATGCGCCGACCCTTGGGACTGGCGACATACGGGATGCGGCAGCTCGCGGAGCGGTTTCGCGCTGAGTAAGCGAGCATGACCGGAGCCTCGAAGCCGGGGACGAGGCGCTTGTAGCTGTTCGTCGTTGAGTTGCTGAACGCGTTGATGGCTCGCGCATGCTTGAAGATGCCGCCGATGTACCACAGGGCCAGCTGACTGAGCCCCCCATACAAATCCCCTGCGAAGAGGTTCTTGCCATCCTTGCTCAGGGACTGATGCACGTGCATCCCGGAACCGTTGTCGCCAACAATGGGCTTGGGCATGAACGTCACCGTCTTGCCATTCTGGTGGGCAACGTTCTTGACGACATATTTCATACCCATCAGCTCATCGGCCTTGCGTACAAGGGTATTGAACCGCGTCCCGATCTCGCACTGACCAGCGGTGGCGACTTCGTGGTGATGCACCTCCACCTTCTGGCCGATGGCCTCCAGTACCTTGCACATGTCGGCACGGAGGTCCCCCAGCGTGTCGACGGGACTAACCGGAAAGTAACCGCCCTTGACACCGGGGCGGTGGCCGGAATTGCCCCCTTCGAAGCGCCGGCCCGATGACCATGCCGCCTCTTCCGACTCGATCTCGTAAAAGACCTTGCCCATGTCGTTGGCATAACGAACCGAATCGAACACGAAGAATTCGGGCTCCGGGCCAAAGTACGCGGCATCGGCGATCCCGGTGGACTTCAGGTAGGCCTCGGCGCGCTTGGCGATCGAGCGCGGATCTCGGCCATAAGCCTGCATGGTGCTTGGCTCAAGCACATCGCAAGTCAGGATCAACTGCTTCGCGCCACTGAAGGGATCGAGCACGGCGGTGGCAGGATCGGGTAGGAGCACCATGTCCGATTCGTTGATGCCCTTCCATCCGGCAATCGATGAACCGTCGAACATCTTGCCGTCTTCGAACGTATCCGCCTCGATGCTGTGGGCGGGGAAGGTGACATGGTGCAGACGACCAGCCATGTCGGCGAAGCGGAAGTCGACGAACTCGACTTCATGTTCGGACATCATCTTGAGGACGTGCTCGGCGGACATTGGCGGACTCCGTTGGGGGAAGGGCTTGAGAGAGAAGTGACATCCTGTTGGTTTGGCAAGGAGCGTGCCAGCAGCCGCAGGACCCGAGGATCAGTGCCAACGGCGGCGGCGGCGCCCGGAAGCGCCCCGTTTTGGTGCATTTGTGTCAGATGATGATTACGTTTGGTGCAGCATGGGCCCCGGGGCGCAACGCGGCGCTCGCTCATACGGATCAGTAAGGCGAAACCGCGCGGGTTCATTCTAAGATCCGAAGCCTCCTTGCCGCTGCGGTGTCGTGCCCATGCATCTGTGGAACCTGCTGCTGATTGCGCTGTTGCAAGGTCTTACCGAACTCTTCCCCGTCTCCAGCCTCGGCCATGCGGTGCTCCTGCCCGCGCTACTCCATCTCGACATCAACCAGCACGCGCCGGATTTCCTGCCGTTTCTGGTGATGCTCCACGTGGGCACGCTGCTGGCCCTGGTGCTCTACTTCTGGCGTGTCTGGCTGGGCATCGCCTTGGGCGTTATCCGGGGTCGCCGTTCGACGGATGTCGAGGATTATCGCCGCCTGGCTGCCATGCTCGTCCTGGGCACGCTTCCCGCCATCATCGTCGGCTTTCTCCTGGAACGGCCGTTGCGCTCGCTGTTCGGCGATCCGTGGGTAGCGGCGTTGTTCCTGATCGGCAACGGCGCGATGCTTCTGCTTGGCGAGCGTCAACGTCGACATGCGATCGCGGAACCCGGTAACGATAATCTCGACGCACTGCGCTGGCGCGACGCGCTGGCGATCGGCATCTGGCAGTGCCTTGCGTTCATTCCTGGCCTGTCTCGATCCGGTGCCACCATGGTCGGTGGATTGCGTCGCGGATTGAATCACGCGCAGGCCGCGCGTTTTTCCTTCCTATTGGGGGCACCCGTGATCACCGGCGCCGCCGTACTTGAGATACCCAAGCTTCTCCACGCGCGGATGGCACTGCACGCGGCACCATTGGGCCTGATGGTTCTCGCAGGTGCCGTCGCCGGCATTGCGGCCTGGACCAGCACCTGGTTCCTGCTTCGCTATTTCCGGCACCATGAAGATGCCGCCCTGACGCCGTTTGCAGCCTATTGCATTGGACTTGGCGCGCTGGCCCTCCTGCTTCTCGGCCTACGCCTCTGACCCGCGGATTGCCAGTGCGCCAATCACCTGCCAGGCAAGCCTGCGTGCCGCGAACCAGCCGCTCCCGATCTCCTCAACGCCCCGTGGAGTACATCCATGGCTATTCCATGGAGCGCCCTGTTATTGGGTGTGATCGAAGGGATCACCGAGTTCCTCCCGATATCCTCAACCGGTCACCTGCTTGTTGCTGAACAATGGCTCGGTGCACGGTCGGACCTGTTCAACATCGCAATCCAGTCCGGAGCCATACTTGCGGTGACATTCGTCTACCGGGACCGGCTTGGGGGGTTGGTTCGAGGCATTCGTCAACCCGAGAACCGGGTCTATGCCGGACAACTGGCGCTGGCGTTCATCGTCACCGCCGCGTTTGGTTTTGGCGCAATGCACCTGGGATTCAAGCTCCCGACCGGCGTGCAACCCGTGGCGTGGGCTCTGGTGCTGGGGGGCATCTGGATGCTGCTTGCCGAGGCCATCGCCACTCGGCTCCCGCGAAGCGACCGAATCACTTGGCCTGTCGCTCTGGCGGTGGGCATCGCGCAAGTGGCGGCGGGCATCTTTCCCGGACTGTCGCGATCAGCAACGACGATATTCGCTGCCATGTTGATCGGCTCCCGCGATCGCTCGGTCGCGACGGAGTTTTCCTTCCTCGCCGGCATTCCGACCATGTACGCGGCTACTGCGTACGAACTGTGCCATGCGCTCTGTCGCGCTGGAGGCACGCGACCCGACTGGTATTCCTTGAGCGCCGCCTTCGTCGCGTCCGCGATTTCAGCACTTTTGGCCGTGAAGTGGCTGCTGGGTTACATCAAGAATCACCGGTTCACGATGTTTGCCTGGTATCGCATCGTGCTGGGGGTCATTCTCGGCATGGCGATCGTTCTGGGTTGGGCGCAGTGACTTCCCGTTCACGAGGCACCGAAGTCCATCAGCCGACGCAACAATCGCAGCCCGTCACGCAATGGTCCTCGTCGCGGTTCGCTGGATGCGATGCGCGCCCCGCAAAAACCGACGATCAGTCCCGCCACGGGGACTGCCCATGGATGGCGAGCCTTCCAGCTGCCAACCGCGGAAAGCGATGGTGAAAGCGCCTGCCGCGCCGCCCGCGCACGGGCCAATCCACATCTCCACTGAGCCCGGGTCAGGCTCATCGCGGCACTCCGCGCAGTGGCTCGAGCGCTGCACTGAGCTCGGCGCGCGTCACCGGCAGCGTGATGGGCCGCAGAGAGAGCCGCGCTGAACGCAGCAATAGCCACGTGCCCAATCCGGAGAGCAATGCCGTTACCGCGAGTGCAGCCATCGACGAGCCCAAAAGATGCAACAGGCCCACCAACAGCAGTGCGGCGAGCAAGACCACGGTTATGCAAGCCAACGTGACGGCCGCAACACTCAACAGCAACGCCCTGACGAGTCCACGCGCAGCACGCTCGACCTCGAGCCGTGCAAGAGCGGCAAAAGCAGCCACCATTTCACGGGATGCCGCCAGGGCCGCACCAATGGCTGCAGCCGGTTCTTCCCCGCTCGCACCTGCGCGAGGCCGTTGCGCAGTTGGCTCGACCTCGCGCTCGGGTGCGCGGTCCGATGCGGCCATGATCAGCGCCGCGTGAGCCGGCCGAGCAGCCACCCGGCCGTGATGGCTATCAGCACAGCTTGCCCCGGCTTCTCGCGTACGAAATCCCTCGTCTTGTCAAACAGATCATTGGCATGGCCGCGGAGATTCTCCGCAGCAGCGCGCCCACGCGCCGTCAGGTCGTCTGCGCGTTCGCTGACGCCTGCAACCGCATCCGCTCCCACGTCAGTTGCGCGGTGCAGGCCATGCTCAACGCGCTCAGCCGTGCGATGGACAGCTGCGCTCTCTGACTGCTTGACGCGCTCAGCAGCAGCATGGATGCGATCACTGCTGGAGCTGCTGGAATCGCTGTTCATAAATGCCTCCTTCACGATGGTCGGATGCGAAAATCCGATGAGGAACCCTCGTCCCCCCACATGGCGTCGCGCGGATCAGGCACCATGCGGCGTGCTGCCGCATCGGTCGATGCACGGATGGATCCGCGCGCGAGTGCCGCCGGCTCTTCGCGGCGGAACTGCGAGATGGACGCGGCGCTCATCGCTTCGGTGTGCTGGTCACCGACCTGCGTGGCTCGATCCCGGTTGCAGCGACGGCGTGTTGCATCATCCAGCGCGGCGCGGCGGGCGACCATCGCTGGAAGCCGATGCCCTTGCCGAGTGCGACCGTGGGTGCGGCTTCGCCGGCTCGGCCGGGGCTGCGACAACGCGTTCTTCGGCTGGAGAATGCGGGATGCTCGCGGAATCCGGGTTACTTCCCGATGCAGAAACTCGAAAAGATCGCCCCCAGCAGATCATCGCTGCTATGCACGCCAGTCACGTCATCGAGCGCCGATTGGGCGAGACGAAGTGCATCGGCAGCGAGTTCCGCCATTCCGCCTGAACCCACGCGGATGACTTCGTCGCGCGCTGCTTCGATGGACATCGCTGTCTGTTGCAGCGCGCGGACATGGCGTTCGCGTGCACTGAAGGCGCCCTCGGCTCCGTCTCCGGCACCGGCGCGTTCCCGCAAGGCAACCTGCAACAGGTCAATACCCGCACCCGACCGAGCCGACAAGGCGACTCCTTCAAGGCCATCCAGATTACCGAGCAACTGGGGTTGCACGCCATCGAGATCGATCTTGTTGAGGACCAGCAGGATCGGTGGCAGCGGCTGAAAATGCGCACGTAACCATGCGAGGTCCTGTGACCAGGTGGCGTTTCGCGTGACCAATAAGGCTAAATCAACCCGTGCCAATTCCGCGCGTGCGCGGCGGATCCCTTCCTGCTCGACGACATCGTCCGATTCGCGCAAGCCGGCGGTATCGGCAATCTGCAGGCGTATCCCGTCAAAAGCCACGTCGACATGCAGCACATCACGCGTTGTACCTGGAACGGGGGTCACGATGGCGCGTTCGACGCCCACCAATGCGTTGAGGAGGCTCGATTTGCCAACGTTGGGCGCCCCCACGAGAACAACCTCGAGGCCGCGGGCGAGACGCAGCCCCCGGTGGGCCGCCGCCAATACCCCTTGGTTCATGTCGTTGAGTTCGTCAAGCAACCGGATCAGTGCCGGATCGCGCAGGATCTCGAGTTCCTCATCGGGGAAATCGAGTGTGGCTTCGATCTGCACGCGCGCCGCAGTCAGCCCTTCCTGCAACTGGCGGACGCGCTCCGAAAAGGCTCCGGCTAGCGAGCGCTGCGCCGCTCGGAGGGCGGCTTCGCTGCCTGCGGCGATGATGTCTGCCACGGCTTCCGCTTGGGCCAAATCCAGCTTGCCGTTGAGGAATGCGCGCTCGGTGAACTCGCCTGGGCGTGCCGGTCGGGCGCCCAAGGCATAGACCCGGCGCAGCAGGAGGTCGAGGAGTACTGGACTACCGTGCGCATGGAGTTCCAGCACGTCCTCGCCCGTGTAGGAGCGGGGCGCAGGGAACCAGAGCAGAAGCCCTTGGTCCAGCAGCGCGCCATCTGGTTCGGTGAACCGCGCATGGTGCGCATACCGCGGCCGCGGCTCCCGTCCCAGGAGTGTGCGCGCGATGGTCGCCGCCGCCGGTCCGCTAATGCGGATGATGCCAATGCCCGCGGCGCCCGGCGCGGAGGCGACGGCTGCGATCGTGTCGGCACTGTGCATCGGCTCGATCAGGTCTTGGTAGCGCCGGGTCTTTCAACTTGGCGCATCACCCACCACTGCTGCAGCACCCCGGTCAGGCTGTTGACCAGGTAGTAGAGCACCAAGCCGGCGGGGAAGAAGGCGAAGAAAACGGCCATGACCACGGGCATGAACTTCATGATCTTGGCCTGCGTCGGATCCATTCCAGCGGCCGGCGTCAAATGCTGTTGAAGGAGCATCACCGCGGCATTGAGGGCAGGCAGCACGAAGTACGGATCCGGCGCTGAGAGGTTGTGGATCCAGCCAAAGAAGGGGGCCTGGCGCAACTCTACGGACTCGATAAGCACCCAATAAAGCGCAAAAAAGACGGGAATCTGGACCAGCATCGGCCAGCAGCCCGACAAGGGATTCACCTTCTCCTTTTGATACAGCTCCATCACTGCTTGCTGCATCTTGGTCTTGTCGTCGGCATACCGCTCCTGCAATGCCTTGAGACGCGGCGCGAGCTTCCGCATCCTCGCCATCGAGCGGTATTGCTTGTCGCTTAGTTTGAAAAAGGCAGCCTTGAGCAGTAGCACCAGAAGGATGATTGCCAAACCCCAGTTCAATGTGACGCGGTGGAGCTGGACCAGAATCCAGTGCAGCGGCTGGGCGATCACGGTGAAAATCCCGTAATCGACGCTCAGGTCGAGTCCGGGGGCCGCGGCTTCCATGACGCTGGGCCGTTTGGGGCCGACAAAGAGACGGATGGTTTGCTCGGCAGCTGCCTTGGGCGCAACGCTGAATGTCGGACCAACGGCGCGCAGCGCGTAGTACGGAATGCCCTGCCGCTCGACAACGTTGCTGCTGAACCGATAGGACTGCTGCGATGGCGGAATCCATGCCGCGACGAAGTAGTGCTGCACAAAGGCCAGCCAACCGCCACTGACTGCCCGCGCCAAGGGCTTTTTGGAAAAATCGGAATAGTCGAGCTTGTTGAACTTGTCCTCGGGGCTATACCAGGCACCTCCCGCGAAGACGAAACTGGACGGATCGTGCAGAAACCCGAAGTGTGACTTCGGCGGCGGCGGGGCTATGCGAACCAGTTGCGTCCACACGCTCCCGGACCACGGCTGTGTTCCGGTGTTCCGCACGATCTGCTGGAGCTCCACGGTATAGCTGCCGCGCGTAAACACGTAGCGCTTGGTCACGCTGATGCCGGCAAGTGCGTCATTCCACGTGAGGTCGACCGTCAGGTGCTTTTGCCCCGCCGCCAGGCTGTAGCTGCTTTTTGCGGAAGCGTAGTCGGCATCCGCCGCCGGTACCGCCGAGCCTGCCCCGATCAGCCCACTCTGTGCGACCAGATAATGATTGTCGTGATCGTCCAGCAGGGCGACCCGCTCTGCCTGCTGCGGGCGGACGGCGTAATGCAGCAACCGGGCCTGGACCAATGTCCCTCCCGCCGAATCGATCGTGACATCCAGCAAGTCGGTATGCACCGTGATCCGATGCCCGCGGCTGTTGATCACGGGGGGCACTGAGACCGCATTGGGCGAAGTCGCCAGGGGCTTTGCCGACGGCGCAGGCGCGTTCACATCCCCGGCTGGCGCAGCTATCAGAGCGCTGGAGGTCGCTGGCGCCGCTGGCTGGACCGGATGCTGAACATCGAACTGTTGTTGCCAGCCCGTCCACAACAAATAGGCAACCATCAACAGGCCAAGCAAGAGGAACGTGCGCGTCTGAGTCATCGACTTGAGTCCATTGGGCGCGCAGGGGCCGACGCGCGGGTCAGCCGGGCATTGTGCCGGGCGTTGGGGGTGGCTTCAATGCTGCGATGCGCTGGAACAAGGCGAAAAGATCCGCGGCAAGTTCAACATTGGATGCATTTGCGGCGCTCCCTCGCGCGATTACCAGCAGGTCGAAGGCAGGCAACCGGCTTCGCTGTTTCCGAAAAGCCTCGCGGACCTGGCGCTTGATGCGATTGCGCTGCACCGCTCGCTTGTGGACCCGCTTCGAAACAGACTGTGCGGCTCGGGCCACCCCGGCGCTTGTCTGCCGGAAGCGCACCACGAAGTGCCGACCACCGAGCGCTGGCGCGTCTCGCCCGAGCGCGGCGAAATCGGCGGCGCGGGAGAGCCTTGCGCCGCGCGGCAGGCCCTCCGCTACGCCCATTGGCGCGTCAGGGAACCAGGCGCTTGCGGCCCTTGGCACGCCGTGCGGCCAGCACTTTGCGACCATCGGCTGTGGCCATGCGGGCGCGGAAGCCATGGGTACGGGCGCGCTTGAGATTACTGGGTTGGAAGGTGCGCTTCATCGCTGCACGCTCTTGACTAAAAAGGCCGACGATTATCGCGAGAGCCATGCAGGACTGTCAATTGCGCACCTTCCGCGGGCTGGCATTGCTACACTCAGCGACCGATCCTGCCTTGCCGGCCCGCAAGCGCGCCAGGCGATCCGTTGATGCTTCCGGTACCCCAATGAGCGATCTCTGGCAACGATGCCTTGCGCGACTCGATGGCGAGTTGGGCAGCGACATGCATACATGGCTCATGCCTCTGCAGGCCCGCGAGGATGATGCGGGCCTGCGGCTTTACGCTCCCAATGCCTACACGGTCGATATGGTGCGCGAGCAGTATCTGGCGCAAATCCGTCGGGTGCTCGAGCATCTTGCCGGCAAGCCCGTGTCGGTTCAGCTTGAAGTGGGTAGCGCCCGCCCCGCGCCGGCGCCACCGTCGGCCAATGCGGCGGGCGTGAGCTCCGTCCGGGCGGTCGCCGTTTCCGAGGAACCCTTTGATGGCAACCTCGATCCGGCCTACACGTTCGAGAATTTCGTCGAGGGGAAACCCAATCAGTTGGGCAAGGCCGCAGCGATGCAGGTCGCGCAGGCACCGGGGACTGCCTACAACCCGTTGCTGCTTTATGGGGGAACCGGCCTCGGCAAGACCCATCTGATGCATGCAGCGGGCAATTTGATCGCCGCCACGCATCCCGGAGCACGGGTCCTGTACCTCCGCTCGGAACAATTCGTTGGCGCCATGATCGAGGCCCTGCGGACCAAGAACATGGACGCTTTCAAACGCCGTTTCCGCGAGGTCGACGCGCTGCTGATCGATGACATTCAGTTTTTCGCGGGCAAGAACACAACCCAGGAAGAGTTCTTCCACACGTTCAATACCCTGTTCGAGGGCAAGCAACAGATCATCCTGACGTGTGATCGCTATCCGCGGGAGGTCGAAAACCTCGAGGCGCGCTTGAAGTCTCGCCTTGGATGGGGCCTTTCAGTGGCCATTGAAGCGCCGGATTTCGAGACACGGGCGGCGATTCTTCTGGCAAAGGCCCAGCGCCGGGGCATGGCGCTCCCCGAGGAAGTGGCGCTGCTGCTGGCGCGTCGAATCCGATCCAACGTGAGGGACCTTGAAGGTGCGCTCAACACCTTGGCGGCGCGAGCCAACTTCTTCGGTAAGCCGATCACACTCTCGTTCGCGGAAGAGACGCTGCGCGACCTGCTGTCGGTGCATCAGCTGTCAGTCACGGTACCCAACATTCAGAAGACCGTGGCGGACTACTTCCAGGTCCGGTTGTCCGATTTGTTGTCGAAGCGCCGAGTCCGGTCACTGGCGCGACCTCGCCAGCTGGCCATGGCGCTGGCGAAGGAACTGACCGAGCACAGCCTACCGGAGATTGGCGAAGCCTTCGGGGGACGGGACCACACGACGGTGATCCATGCATGTCGGACAATCCGCACGTTGTGTGAGCGCGATGCCCGCATGAGGCAAGACTGGGAGAAGCTGATTCGTATACTGACCGGGTAAAGCCTGTGGATAACCCCAGGCGATCGGGGCCTGGCGCGGTTATCCACAGGATTTGCCGACGCGACGGGGAAGTTACCGACAAGGAAGTGTGGCGCTAAGGCATTGATAAGCTTAGATAAGATAGCGAAGTCCCCACCACGGAGGGGGCTACAGCAACAACAAAACATCCTTCTAT
>JAJYPJ010000128.1 GCA_021795435.1 Pseudomonadota bacterium | reverse complement strand
TCGCAAGGCGCCGCCGTGGCAGCGTCTCAGGGTGGCGCAGGCCGTCGGCGCGTGAATGGGAGCAATCATGAGCGAGATCGTATTTCCGGGTAAGCCGCTGACGGTCAATCCCATCAAGGTCAGCCAATCCATGGGGGCGGTGCTGGCCCTGCTGGGACTGGATCGGGCGCTGCCGTTGCAACATGGCGCACAAGGGTGCACCGCGTTCAACAAGGTGTTCTTCACCCGCCATTTCCGCGAACCCATCCCGCTGCAAACGACGGCCATGGACCAGGTGGTCACGGTGATCGGGGCCGACCAGAACGTAGTGGACGCCCTGAATACGGTGGCTGTCAATAATCGACCGGAAATCATCGGTCTGATGACGACCGGCTTAAGCGAGATGCAAGGGGCCGACATCCATCGCAGCATCACGGAATTCCGCGTGGCGCACCCTGAGCACGACAGCATGAGCATCGTCCCGGTCAACGCGCCGGGTACGCTGGGCAGCCTGGAAAGCGGTTATGCGCTGGCGCTGCAATCGATCATCTCGACGCTGGTGCCGGAAGGACGCACAGCCGGACATCGCCCCAAGCAAGTCAACGTGCTGATGTCCTCAATGCTCACGCCGGGGGACGCGGAAGTCGTCCGCGAGTGGATCGAGGCATTTGGCCTTCATCCCCTGTTGCTTCCCGATCTGGGCGGATCGTTGGACGGGCACCTCGACGATGGCGGTTACGCCACAGTGACCAAGGGAGGTGTGTCGCGCGATGCGATCGCCTCGATGGGGAAGTCGGCGGCCACATTGGTGATCGGAGCTTCGCTCTGCACCGCTGCCGATACGTTGAAGGTGCTCACGGACGTGCCGGATTACCGCTTCGACGGCTTGATGGGGCTGGAAGCTTGCGACGCGTTCACGCAGACGCTAGCGGACATTGCGGTGTGCCCCGTGCCCGCAGGGATCGAACGCCAACGGTTGCAATTGCTGGATGCCATGGTGGATACGCATTTTGTCGTCGGGGCGGGGCGCGTCGCCATCGCGGGCGACGCCGATCACCTAGGTATGCTTACACAATTTCTGGCCAGCGTCGGATGCAAGCTCACTGCGGCGGTCGCATCTTCGAGAGCCGCGATTCTGAAGCGGTTGCCCCTTGCAAGCGTCGCCGTAGGCGACATGGAAGACCTGGAAGATATGGTGCGGGAACACGGCGCCGACGTGCTCGTCGGCAACTCGCACGCGACACAAAGCGCGAAACGGTTAGCTATTCCCCTGCTGCGCGCGGGTTTCCCGCAGTACGACTGGTATGGCGGCTATGCGCGCCCGTGGGTGGGGTATCGCGGCAGCCGCCAGATTCTCTTCGATCTCGCCAACCTCTTTGCTGCGGCGCGCAAGGAGATCGAGCCCCATCGTTCGCTTTATTGGCAAGGCACCGAGCGCGAGATGGAATCGCAGCACACCCCGGATATCGTTCTGTAATCGTAAAAGGAGCTACCCATGTTGCGTGTCGCATTTGCATCTTCCGACCAGGAAAAAGTGGACCTGCATTTCGGCGCGTCCGAGCGCCTAGTGGTCTATGACGTGTCTCCCGGCAAGGCAGAACTGGTCAGCATCGGCGAATTCGCCATGGCGGAGATGAAAGGCGTCAACAAACACCACGGCTTGGCAGAAGACCAGCAGGGCGTCATTCCGGCCAACCTGTTGCGCACGGTGCGCATCGCCTTGAAGCCGCTGGCAAAAACGTCGAACGAATTCCAGAAGGCAATCCAGGAACAGTTACGCACCTTTGCGCCCTCACCGGATGAAGTCGGGCCGCCGTCGGACAAACCGCCCGAGGACAAGGTAGTCGCCAAGCTGGAATTCCTGACGGGGTGCAGCGCGGTCTATGCGGCGTCCATCGGCGCTTCTTCCATCAAGCGCCTGATGGCGATGAGCGTACAACCCGTCATCGTGGATAACGGCCGCCCGATACCCGACCTGCTCAACGAGATCAGCCTGGCGCTGCATACGCGTGATGTCGCCTGGGTTGAACGCGCGCGCCAAGCTGGAGAAATCCCCGAACCGCTTCGAGGCCATAACAGAGTAAGAGTGGACAGCGCCCCATTGAGGCATGACTGATTCGGAGTTGCCGTCTCCCCGTAAGGCGGAGGTGCTCAATCTGGAGCCGTTCCAATTCTCCAGTAATCTTCCGCTAACGTGGCGCGTCTCGGAAACCGGAAAGAATCCTTGGCGGCGGCACTGCGCAAAGTTGAAGAGCTGGATGCGGAAGGCAAATTGGATACGGGCCGGTTGCGCGAAACGATTTCGCATCCTTACGAAGATGCCGGCATGGTGTTCCCGAAGGACTTATAACGCCATATTTCACGCGCACATTTTCGAACATCTGGATTCAAATTGCACTTGCGGGAACATGGGTTACGGGCTACGAAATCAGCTCGGATTTTATGGCTCCGTTCCGAAGTCAGAATCAACAAGGCATTAGAAAAAAGTCAAGCTCACGGGGGCATTCTGGCATGCACCTTGCGATAGGTAAATTGGCGCCAGCTATAT
>JAJYPJ010000127.1 GCA_021795435.1 Pseudomonadota bacterium | reverse complement strand
CTGGCCTGGCCACAGGCGCTCCGCCAGCGCATGCGTGATGATGACCCGGTGTGGCAAACGGCTGGTGTCGCCCCGATTCAAGGCCTTGATCGCCGCGCCGAGGCCGACATAGTCATCTGGCGCGAATCCCTGACCTGCGATGAGCCTGACGCCGAATGTCGACAGAATGTGCTCTCCGAAGTACTCGCTTGCGTTGACCGTACTGCGGCTCTGGTTGGGATCGAGCTTGATGCCACCGTTCGAGGAATTGCCACCCAATGGAAGCTGGTCGACCAGCGCGACAGCCTTGACTCCGGGAATCCGTCGCAACGCCGCAAGGTCCGTCTGGGCGCGCGCGTCCGCATCGGGCTGGTTGCCGATGTAGGCCATCTGGACCTGCACCAGTTCGTGCTCCGCGACGCCACTGGGCATCTCCATCTGCTGCAGGCGATTGCGAATCATGAATACGGCGTTGCTGACGATCGCGAACGCCAGGGCGATCTCGAAGACGATCAGCGCTGCGGCGATCTTGTGCCTGGCAATGCTGGAGACGATCGGTCGTATGGCCATGACGATTCTCACTGGGCCTTCAGTTGCATTGCCGGCGGGATCAGGCAAGCACGCCAGGCAGGCAACGCCCCCGCCAGCAGGCTGCCTGCCACGGCCAGCGCGAAGGTCATGGCCAGCATCGCGAAGTCAAGGTGCGCCAGCCGTGCATAGCTCGAGGGTTGCTGGCGCACCGCCCAGAGGCCGAGCAACGTCAATGCAAGGCCTGCCAATCCACCCGCCAGACCCACCAGGCCGGATTCGATCAGCAACTGGGTGAAGATGGCACGACGCGAGGCGCCGAGTGCCCGGCGGACGCCGATTTCGACACGCTTGCGCAGGAACTTGGCAAGGAGAAGGCCCACCGTGTTGACCAGGCAAACGAGCAGGAATCCCATGGCCAACCACGCCTGCAGGCGCACGTCATCGGGCACGACTTGGTTGTAGTCGAGCCACTCCATGAGGCTTCGCAGTCGAACATTGGGCGGGCGCTGGAAGCGACCGAGCGACTTCTGCTGGATCGAATAGTTGACGAGGAAGTGGCGGTACGCAGAAACCTGGGCCGGACTGTCCAACTGCACCCAAAATTGCAGCCAGACACAGGGTGCATCGTGCGCCGGTCGGATCCCGCCCCCGCCGTTGCCCCAGCAATCAATCGAGCCATCGTGCGCCATCCCCAACGCCTGGGATGTCGAAAGCGGAACATAGATGCCCTCGTGGACACCATAGGCGCCAACGTCCAGGTCGTAAAAGTGGGGGTTGGGTCGCCAGTCGCCCAAGACGCCGATGACGCGGAAAGCATGGCCATCGAGCCGCAACACCTTGCCTACGTTGTCGCCACCACCGAAAACGCGACGATTGAGCGCATCGCTGATGACAACAAGTCGCGCTCGCGCATGGTCATCGGCAGCGTCCCAGGCGCCACCGTAACGGAAGGGAACGCCGAACATCGGAAAGAACTCCGCCGTCGTGTAGCGGGCACTCTCGAAAAAAGGGTCGAACCCGCTACGCACCGGTTGCACCGCCACGGAACCGCCGCTCATCAAGGCTTGACGACGCGCACGATGGGCGCGCAGCAGGTTCATGCCGTCGATCCACGTCACCTGTCCCATCGGCTCTTCGCCGGACCGGTATCCCGCGATGCCCCGCGGATCGATCTGCGGGTAATAGAGATGCGCGCTACGACCAGGCAACGGGTCGCCCGAGAGGACGTGCAGAACCGTGAGCGTGGTCATGCACGTTCCGATGCCGACGGCGAGCGCAAGCACCATCAATGCGCTGAGCATGGGATTCGCACGCAGGGAACGCAGCGCCAAGCGGAAGTCATAGGCGTCCATGATCGTGCCCTCAGCCCTGCCCGATCGCTGCGGTTGGCGGAAGCGACGCGGCGCGTAGCGCCGGCCAAAGTACCGCCACCTGCCCGAGCAGCCAGAGCAACACGGCGCCAAATGGCAGGTACAGGACCGGCAGGCGGGGCACGGCATAGTGCGCCATCAACCAGAGGTTGGCGGCGACGGCGGCACCGCATCCCACCAGGATACCTGCGGTCACGATCAGGAAATTCTCCATCTGGAAGTACCGCAGCACGTCGGCCTTCCGCGCGCCCACTGCGCGCCGGATACCGATGTGCCGCCCCCGCTGCTGGACCCAGAAGGCGGACAAGCCCAGGATTCCAAGGCCCGTCACAAGCATCAATGCACCGATAATGCCGGCAAGCAGCCCGATCATTATTCGCTCACGGCGAAAGTAGGCTGCGCGCAAGTCGGCCACGGTTCCACTGTTGCCCCTGTCGATGATCAACCGCCGGTCCACACCATGGATCACTTCATAGGCCGCACGCAGAATGCGATCGCGCTCAGCTGGCGCAGTGCGCATCACGAAGCCGCCGCCCAATCCAGCGCTGGGCCCAGCCGGCAAAAAGACACTGTCGTACGCTTCGGCAGGAGACGCATACTGCGGATCAGGTCGAATCACGGCGCCGGTGATGCCGATGATCGTGTAATGCGTGTTCCTGC
>JAJYPJ010000055.1 GCA_021795435.1 Pseudomonadota bacterium | reverse complement strand
CGCTTGATTCGTCAGCGTGTAACCCTTTGATCCGTATAGGCCTGCGTTGTGGCCTTTGCGGACTTCGGGCCGGTTTCAGGGAGCGAGGTCGGAGCGAGGAATGGCCAGGAGAGAGTGGAATGTGGCCCGGAACGGCCAATTCGGGTGGCTGGCGAAGTCCGCAGGCTTCCGCAGGAACCCCCAACAACACGCGGGAACCGGCGCGATCGGGCAAGAAAAAACCCCAACCGAGAACGGTTGGGGTTTCATTATTGGTGGAGGTGGGGGGAGTCGAACCCCCGTCCGAAGGCGCTTGACGCCCAGTACTACATGCTTAGCTCACCGTTGAATCTCGTCCGGGGGCAGCACGGTGCGCAAAGCGCACCCCAAGACCAGCCTGTTGCGAGTTAGCCGGTGAAGGACAGGCGGCCCTCACCAGCGATCCCGCGATAGTGACCCTACATCCACGAGCGCGGGCACAAGTGGGTTCGGGGCTTAGGCCTTAAGCGGCCAGAGCGAAGACGTCGTCGTTGGCGTCTGTGGTTTGCCGCTGGATTAACGAGGAAAGCTGCCCCCTCGGCATGCACCAAGCCATCGCACTACCCCCGTCGAAGCCGAAACACCCCCGATCGCGGACTGCGTTGACCTCCCTAGTATGAGGTCCGGATGGCATCTGCTCAAGCAGCTAGCCGTGCACGCGTTCAGCCAACGGGGTTCTTTGCCCGCAGCACACGCTGCTTTTCCCGATTCCAGTCACGCTCCTTTTCGCTGGCGCGCTTGTCATGCAATTGCTTGCCGCGCGCAAGGCCCAACTCGACCTTCACATGCGGTCCCTTCCAGTACATCGCGAGGGGCACGAGCGTATAGCCCTTGCGTTCGACTGCCCCAATGAGTTCGTCGATCTCGTGGCGATGCAACAGGAGCTTGCGAGTACGCCGGTCGTCGGCGACCACATGCGTGGACGCGCTCAGCAGAGGCGTGATTGAAGCGCCGAACAGATAGATCTCGCCGCCCCGAATCAACGCGTAGGCGTCGCCAAAATTGAACCGACCCGCCCGCAGTGCCTTGACCTCCCAGCCCTGCAGCGCAATCCCCGCCTCATGGCGCTCATCGATGTGGTACTCATGACGCGCACGCTTGTTGAGCGCGATGGTGCCGCCCGTGCTCTTGGCTTTGGGCTTGTTCATGTCCGTACAATCCGGGTTTGCCGCATGGGCAGAGAAGGCAGGCCGTGACCCGTATCCAGCGCAGCGCCATCGTGCCGTTCCCGCCGGAACAGATGTACGCATTGGTCAACAAGGTAGAAGAATACCCGATGCATTTCCGCTGGTGTGCGGCGGCGCAGGTGCTGGAACGAGGCGCGGACTACGAGATTGCCCAGCTTCAGCTCCGTTTCGCGGGGATGACGCAGCGGTTTACGACCCGCAATACGCTGACGCCGCCTAGTCGCCTCCACATGCAATTGGTGGAGGGGCCACTCAAATCGCTGGACGGCGTGTTCACCTTCACGCCCCTGGGGCACGAGGGCTGTCGTATCGGGCTGGAGCTGGGATTCGAATTTGCAGGACGCTTGTGGGGCCGTGCGCTTCAGCTTGGCTTTCAGGGTCTTGCCGACCGGCTGGTCGACGATTTCTGCGAAGTGGCGCGGCGCATTTATGGTTGACGGGGGCATGCTGCGGATCGAAGTGGTCTATGCGGCGTCGCCCGACGCGGCATTTCGTCGAGTGCTGGCCCTGCCTGCCGGGAGTTGCGTTGCCGATGCGGTCCGGATCAGCGGACTATCCGAACGCCACCCCGATGCGGACTGGACGCAGCGCGGCAACGTGGGGATTTTTGGCGTGCGCGTCGATCCAGACCATCAGCTCGTCGACCTCGACCGTGTCGAGGTCTACCGCGGCTTGGCCCAGCATCCCATGCAGGCACGCCGGGCGCGCGCCGCCCGCGGCCGCAAGTAACTCAGTTGCGCCCGCCGTCTCCGGGTGGTTCGCTGCCAGGCTTGCTGGCGTCCTGGGTGGAGCCCGGCTGGTAGTTGCCCTCGAAGTTGTAGCTGGCCTTCAGCATCTGCTTCGGTGTTTCCGCGAAATAGTCTCCTTCGGTCCGAACCAGAACGCCATTCTTGAACAGCAACGTCAGTTTGCGTTCCTCGGTCTTGCCGCCACGATGCTGGAATGTGGAAACGTAATCCCATCGGCTGCCGTCAAAGGGGGAAATGACGGAGGGCTGTCCCAGCAGCGAAAGCACCTGTGCCTTGCTCAGGCCGGGCTTCAGCTCCTGCACGTTCGACTTCTCGAGAAGGTTGCCCTGCTGGATGTCCGGCTTGTAAATGATCCCGCAGCCCGGCAAGGCACTGGCTGAGGCCAGCGCGACGGCTGCGGCGAGTGTCCACGTGCGTTTGATCATTTGCATGCGCCAGCGTTCAAAAGACCCGATGATACACTGCGGCCGGCCTTGTTCGGAGACGCCGCCGTGGAACCAATGCAGGAACTGCGTCGCGTCGGGTTGAAAGTGACGCATCCGCGCGTGCGCATTCTCGCCATCCTGCAAGGTGGTCATCCGCGGCACCTGACGGCTGAGGACATCTACCGGCAGTTGGTCGACGAGCATGAGGACATCGGTCTGGCGACCGTCTACCGGGTGTTGACCCAGTTTGAGTCTTCCGGGATCGTCAAGAAGCACCACTTCGAGAGCGGGCAAGCCGTATTTGAACTCAATCGTGGTCTTCACCACGACCACATGATCGATGTGCAAAGTGGCAAGGTGATCGAGTTCGTGGATGAGGAGATCGAGCGCTTGCAGCACGCCATCGCCAGGAGGCACGGCTACGAGCTTGAGGATCACAGCCTGGTTTTGTACGTGCGGCCGCGCCGCAGCCCGAGGGCAACGCCGGAGATCGGCGCCGGAGCCGTCGCACGGGGTACTTCCGCCAAAAAGAAGTGACGCCCGCGCGTGGCGGGCGTCAGTAATTGAAACGCGGGCGCGCCTCCGTGGCGGCCCGCGGACCCGACTCCCCAAGCCGGGCAATTCGCCGGAATCATCCTGATCTCCGGCGCGCAACGGCGTTCCTTGTCCGCGCGGCGGGTTCACCACCCGCCATGCAGGCACCGCCCCAAACGGCGCCTGCGGGCCGCCACGCTCCGATGGCGACACCCCCAAACATGAAGACTATGTAAACAATTGGCGAAACAGGCGGCAATTGGAAATATTCCTAGTGCTGGCGCCGGATGCCGCTTCCGAGTCTGAGTCAGGCGATCGAATGCGGTTGTCTGATCAGAATGCGAAGCCGGAGACCCTGGCTCCCCTGGGTCAGGCGGAACGTTCCGCCGAGCGCAAGCACCCGTTCGCGCATGCCGGTCAGTCCGCGGCCCAGGGCAAGGGGCGACTCCCCCGATCCAACCAATCCCACGCCGTCGTCGCGGACATCCAGCAGGATCAGCCATTCATCGTGGCGGCGTCCAACGCGCAGGCGCACGCCGAATCGCCGCGCACGCGCGTGGCGCACGCAATTCGTGGCGGCCTCCTGCACGATGCGGTAGATCGTGACGCGCATGGCCTCGTCCAGCGATCGCGCATTGCCATGGATGGCAACGCGGTAATCCATGCCCGCGCTCCGGATCAGCTCGCGCAGCGGTCCCTCGGTGAGGGCACTGGTCAGGCCGAATTCATTCAGCGCCGCAGGCCGCAGGGATTCGAGCAGGCCCCGTACACTGCGGCGCATGGTTGCGACGATGTCGTTGATGGATGCCGCGACATCGCCAAGACCCGCGCTCTCCAGTCGGGTCTGCGCGATCTTGACGCGGATTTGGATGGCCGTGAGGTTCTGGCCGAGCTCGTCATGCAGTTCGGCCGCAATGCGCTTGCGCTCGCCTTCCTCTTCCCGAAGGTTCCGGCGGGCGGCTCCTTCCAGCTGGCGGGCCAGCTGGTCGAGGCGCTGGGTCACATTGGCAAGGCGCGCATTCTGCAGCGCGAGGCTCACGCAGGTCTGGCGAAGTGCGTCGGTCGAAGAGCCGAGCAGCAACGCGCCGGTGCCGGCGATGGCCAGGAACAGTTGCCCTTCGGTCGCCGACGCATGGTCTGCCGGTGCCAAGAGCAGTGAAACGGGCAGGGAAGCAACGAACAATGCCAGGCTCGCTCCACGCCAGCCGTGCCGGAACGCAAAGAAAAGCGCGACCACCAGCGAGAGCCCCAGCGCGTACCTCGCCAAGGGGAAGCGGCCAATCAGCAACAGCAGCAGCAGCGACGTCGCGGGTAGCAGGACGAGCACCAGGTCGTGCATCAGCGCCTGCACGCGCGCAGCGTCGGGCCAGCCGCTGAATACCACGGCAAGCAGGGGCGACAGCAAGACGATTCCGACGAAGTTGCCCAGCGTGAGTCGGGCGAGTGCTTGCAGAAACGCCCCCGAATAAAGGGGGCCAACCGGGAGGGTCAGGGCTGCATTCAAGAGACTGACGCCACCAGCCACGGCCAGTGCCGCCAGCAGCAAGCGCGCGGTCCGCTCGGGGCGGCCCGTGGCGTCCGGTGGCGCGTGCCTTTGGAGCAGCAGCAGCAGAAGGCCGGCGACCAGGGGCTGGGGCAGCATCGACAGCATGGCCGAAATGCCGCCGGCGGGGTGGAGATTGGTCATGTGCAGCAGCACGACTGCGGACCACTCGGCGGCGATCAGCCAGGGCCACAGCCTCTTTGGCGCCAGCAGCAGGGCGCCAAACCGCAAGCCCGCCGGCAGATCCAGCAGGGGTCGCGAAATCCCGGAAAGTCCCAGCCACGCCAACGCATAGCCCATGGCAGCCAGGGGGCCGTGCCAGTGTTCACCGGGTCGCTGGAATCGACGAGGCTCCATGGCTGCATGGTACAGGCCATCCCGCCTTCGGGCCTGCTATCGTTGGGCCATGACAAGCATCGTGCTGGTTGATGACCACGCCATCGTGCGCGAAGGTTTCAAGCGCCTCATCGAAGCCGAGCCCGGGCTTGAGGTCATCGCCGAGTGTGGCGATGCGGAGGAGGCGCTGGAGACGATTCTCGCGCAGCCGGCGGATCTGGTGGTCCTTGATTTGTCGTTGCCCAACGGAGGCGGTTTGCCGCTGCTTGAGCACCTGCTGAGTGTTCGGCCGCGCTTGCGCGTCGTCGTGCTGAGCATGCACGACAGCGAGCCCTACATTTCCGAGGCGCTGCGGCGGGGCGCATGGGGCTATGTGAGCAAGTCCGCGGCGGCCGAAGAGTTGATTGCAGGCTTGCGGGAGGTGCTGGCGGGCCGCCAGTTCCTGAGTAGCGACATCGCGCGCCAGAGAGCCAACCGCGAAACCGACCCGATGATGCGCCTGACTGCGCGCGAGCAGGAGGTCTTCCTCCTGCTCGCGCGCGGACTCACACCCAAGCAGACGGCGGCCGAACTGGGCATCGGGCAGAAAACGGTTTACATCCACCGTGCCAGCCTGATGGGCAAGCTCGGGGCAGGATCCGAGCTGGATCTCTACCGGTTGGCACGGGAGCGTGGCCTGGTCACGCACTGACGAGCATGGAATGGTCGGTGCCGCTGTTCAAGCGGGCGCGGTCGCCGGCACCACGCCCGCTTCCTGTCAGTCGTCGGTCTGGGCGCGTTCGAGCATCGTGCGCGCATGCGCCCGCGTCTCGCGCGTAATGGACAGTCCGCCCAGCATCCGTGCCAGTTCCTCCCGGCGACCCTCGGTGTCGAGTGGTTCGATCTGCGTGCACGTCCCCCGCTCGTCGCTGGACTTGCTGACCTTGAGGTGCGCATGACCCTGCGCAGCCACCTGCGGAAGGTGCGTCACGCACAACACCTGCCGGACCTGGCCTAGCGCGCGCAGTTTCCGGCCCACCGTCTCCGCGACGCCACCCCCGATGCCGCTGTCGACTTCGTCGAAGACCATGCAGCCGACCTCATCGAGGCCCAGCATGGCTACCTCGAGGGCGAGACTGATCCTGGCCAGTTCGCCGCCAGAGGCGATCCTTCGCAACGGCTTTGGCGGTTGGCCTGGATTGGTGCTGATGAGAAAGTCGCAACGCTCGCGTCCATTGCCGTCGATTGCGTCGTCGGGCAAGGCTTCCAATGCGACTTCGAGCGTGCCACCCGCCATGCCCAGTTGGTCCATGAGTGCGGCTACCTGAGTGCCCAGTAGCTGTGCGGCTGCCCGGCGCGCTGTGGTCAGTTGTGCGGCACTGGTGTTGTACTCAGCGCGAAGCGCCTTTCGCTCAAGGGCCAAGGCGTCGATCTTGGCCCCTGAACTTGCGAGCGCATCATGTTCCTCGCGCAGTCGATCCAGCGTCGCGACCAGCGCCTCTGCACCCGTACGATGTTTCCTCGCCAGGTCATGCAGGTGCTGCAAATGCGCGTCGACCTCCGCCAGCCGTGCGGGATCCAGGTCGCGCGCCTGTGCATATCGCGAGAGTGACCGGCCCACTTCCTCTGCCTGGATAAGTGCACTGCCCAGCATTTCCCGCCAGGCCAGCAGTTCCGGGTCCAGTTCGCCGAGTTTGGCCAGTTCGCTGACCGCTCGGGCGAGTCGAACGCGCAGGCCATCATCGCCCTCGATCATCTCGGCCAGCGCCGTGGCGCCGCCGATCAGCCGTTCCGCGTGGCCGAGCCGGCGCTGTTCAGCCTCCAATTCCCTGTGGCGCTCGGGTGGCAATGCCCAGCGCTCCAGCTCAGCGCATTGGTGGGCCAGCATGGCCAGGCGCGACTCACGCGTGCCGTCGTCGCCCAACGCGCGGGCGTCGGCCTCGAGGTCGCGCATTCGACTCGCGACCATGCGTACCTGATCCACCAGCCTCGCGTGGTTGCCAAAGGCATCCAGCAGCGCCAGTTGGTGGTCGCGATGCAGGAGCGCCTGGTGTTCATGCTGGCCATGGATTTCGAGGAGGCGAGCGCCCAGCGCCTCCAGTTGGGCGATGGCGGCAGGGCGCCCGTTGATCCATGCGCGGGACCCTCCTCCCGCAACGAGCACGCGACGGAGGCGGCAGGCCGGTCCATCGTCGAGTTCGTGTTCCTGCAGCCATTGGCGCGCCGCCGAGTGCTCGGCAAGGGCGAATTCCGCGCTGACCTCCGCACGCGGCGCTCCGGCGCGCACGAGGTCGGCGTCGGCCCGTGCGCCGGTCAGCAGAAGGAGCGCATCGACCAAAAGCGACTTGCCGGCACCGGTTTCGCCGGTGACCACGGTCATCCCGGGGCCCAGCTCGATTTCGGCCTCGGCGACCACGGCGAGGTCGCGTACGTACAGCGTCGTCAGCATGCGTAGGCGATGCCCATTGGCGTTCCGGCGATTCTAGGGTTGCGGGCCGCGCGCGGCAAAACGGGTGGGGGGACTTGCAACATCCGCCGGCTGCCACTATCCATGTGCCAATCGTCCACAATTTCGCCATGGCATCCCATCGACCCGATCTCGACGCGCGCGCGCGGCAACTGCTGCGCAGCTTGATCGAGCAGTACCTCAGCGGCGGCGAGCCCGTTGGTTCGCGCACGCTCTCCCGTTCGGCTGGACTGGAAGTCAGCCCCGCCACGATCCGGAACATCATGTCCGATCTCGAGGACGCGGGCCTGCTGGCGTCACCGCACACGTCGGCGGGCCGGATCCCCACCCCTCAGGGATTGCGCCTTTTTGTCGACAGCCTGCTCGAGGTCAAGCCCATGGCGCCGGCCGATCGTGACCGCCTGGCCAGGGAACTTCAGCAGATGCCGGGCGACGCGCGGGAGCTGGCTGCAGGCGCGTCCGCGCTGGTGTCGGCCATGACGCAGTTCGTCGGTGTCGTCACGGTGCCGCGCGAGGACGACTTGCCATTGCGGCAGATCGAATTCGTTGCCTTGCCGGGTGAGCACGTCCTGGCGGTCCTGGTATTCACCAACCACCATATCCAGAATCGAATCCTGCAGCTGACGCGCCGGCCCGACGCCGTCGAGCTTGAACGCGCCGCCCAGGTGCTCAACAGCAACTTCGCGGGACTGCGTCTGAGCGAGATCCGCGCCCGGCTCGTGCATGAATTGAATGCGGCCGACGGCGCCCTTCGCATGGCGCTTGGAGGGGCGGCCGAGCTGGCGGCCGGCGCCGTGAGGCCCGGCCCCGAGAGCATGCCGGACATGATCGTCAGTGGCCAGGCCAACCTGATGGGCGTCCAGGACCTTGCTGACCTGAACCGCCTTCGAGAGCTGTTCGAGGCGTTCCAGCAGAAGCGCGAATTGCTCGCGTTGTTCGAGAATTGCGCGGGCGCGCCGGGCGTGCGCGTGTTCATTGGTGAGGAGAGCGGTTTTGCACCGCTGGCCGGTTGCACCATGGTCACGGCCACCTATGGCGCCCAAGGGCGCATTCTGGGAAGCATCGGGGTGATCGGGCCCACGAGGATGGCCTACGATCGGGTGATTCAGGTGGTGCAGACCAGCGCCGACATGCTGGGCGGCATCTTGAATCACATCCTCACGCCCGCATAACAGCCGGATCCGCCGCATCCCCGCCCTGCAATGACAGGCCGGGATGTCCTCTCCGACAGCCTAAGCCGAGCCGATGAGCACGTCCGAATCCCCCTTGGAAAACGCCTCTGCAGCCATAGATGCCGACCTTGCAGAACTCGGCGGTCGTCTGGCACGTGCCGAGGCCGCCGCTACGGAAGCGCGGGAGCTGATGCTCCGCGAACGCGCCGAAATCGAGAACCAGCGCAAGCGTCTGCAACGCGACGTCGAGGTAGCGCGGAAATTCGCCAACGAGCGGATCCTCGGCGACCTGCTTGCGGTGGCTGACGCGCTGGGCCGCGGGCTTGAGGTGGCCCATGCCGACGCAGCCAGCCTGCGCTCCGGCATGGAGCTGACGCTGAAGGAACTCGAGCGCGTGATGCAGGCGCACGGATTAGCTGCCATTGATCCGTTAGGCCTTCCGTTCGATGCCGAGAGGCACCAGGCCATGAGCATGGTCGATGCGCCAGGGCAGGCGCCGGGGACCATCGTGGCCGTCATGCAAAAGGGCTATCTGCTCAACGACCGTCTCTTGCGCCCGGCGCTCGTCACCGTCGCGCGCGATGCGACCGCTTGAATCGCCGAGCCGAAGCCCCACCTGAAATTTAGCGCGGCCACGGCCGCAGATCCAAGATTTCCTACTTCCCCGGAGCTGAACCATGGCCAAGATCATCGGCATTGACCTCGGTACCACCAATTCCTGCGTCGCCATCATGGATGGCTCAGGCACCCGCGTCATCGAGAACGCTGAAGGCGACCGCACCACCCCTTCAACCGTCGCCTTCACGAAGGACGGCGAGGTGCTGGTGGGGGCGCCGGCCAAGCGCCAGGCGGTCACGAACCCGCAAAACACCCTCTATGCAGTGAAGCGGCTGATTGGCCGCAAGTTCACGGATGCCGAGGTCCAGAAGGACATCCACATCGTGCCCTACAAGATCATCCAGCACGACAATGGGGATGCCTGGGTGCAGACCTCCGATGGCAAGAAGATGGCGCCGCCGGAGATTTCGGCCAAGGTGCTGATGAAAATGAAGAAGACGGCCGAGGACTACCTCGGCGAGCCGGTGACCGAGGCGGTGATCACGGTGCCTGCCTACTTCAATGACAGCCAGCGTCAGGCCACCAAGGACGCGGGTCGCATCGCCGGACTTGAAGTCAAGCGCATCATCAACGAGCCCACCGCGGCGGCGCTGGCCTACGGCCTCGACAAGAGTGCAGGCAAGGACCGCAAGATTGCCGTTTACGACCTCGGAGGAGGCACGTTCGACGTATCCATCATCGAAATCGCCGAGATCGATGGCGAGAAGCAGTTCGAGGTGCTGTCCACCAACGGCGACACGTTCCTGGGTGGCGAGGACTTCGACAAGCGTGTCATCGACTACCTCGTGGAAGAATTTCAGAAGGAACAGGGCATCGACCTGCGCAAGGACCCTCTGGCGTTGCAGCGCCTGAAGGACGCGGCCGAACGCGCCAAGATCGAACTCTCGAGCGCGCAGCAGACCGACGTGAACTTGCCTTACATCACCGCCGACGCCAGTGGCCCGAAGCACCTCAACATCAAGCTCACCCGCGCCAAGCTGGAGGCGCTGGTCGACGATCTGGTCAAGAAGACCATCGAGCCCTGCCGCACGGCGCTGAACGACGCGGGCCTCAAGGTGGGCGACATCAGCGAGGTGATCCTCGTGGGCGGCATGACCCGCATGCCGCGGGTCCAGGAAGCCGTCAAGGACTTTTTCGGCAAGGATCCGCGCAAGGACGTCAATCCCGACGAGGCTGTTGCCGTGGGCGCGGCGATCCAGGGTGGCGTTCTCAGCGGTTCCGTCAAGGACGTCCTCTTGCTGGATGTCACGCCGCTGTCGCTGGGCATCGAGACGCTGGGTGGCGTGATGACCAAGCTGATCGAGAAGAACACCACGATCCCGACCAAGGCCTCGCAGGTGTTCTCCACGGCCGAAGACAACCAGTCGGCCGTGACGGTCCACGTCCTCCAGGGCGAGCGCGAGCAGGCCCGCTTCAACAAGTCGCTGGCCAAGTTCGACCTGGCCGGCATCCAGGGTGCGCCGCGGGGAATGCCGCAAATCGAGGTTGCGTTCGATATCGACGCCAACGGCATCCTGCATGTCTCGGCCAAGGACAAGGCCACCGGCAAGGAGCAGCGCATCGAGATCAAGGCTGGCTCCGGGCTGTCGGACGAAGAGATCAAGCGGATGGTCGCGGATGCCGAAGCGCATCGGGAGGAAGACCAGAAGTTCCATGAGCTTGTGGGCGTCCGCAACAAGGCCGACCAGGTACTGCACGCGACGCGCAGCGCGATCAAGGAACATGGCGGCAAGGTCCCGGGCGCGCAGATCGGCACCATCGAATCGGCGCTGAAGGATCTTGAAGACGCGATGAAGAGCGACGACAAGGCGCGCATCGAGGCGCGCACCCAGGCGGTCGAGCAGGCTGCGGCGCCGTTGTTCGCCGCCGCGACGGGCGGCGCGGGGCCGGATGCGGAGGCCGCGGCGAGC
>JAJYPJ010000054.1 GCA_021795435.1 Pseudomonadota bacterium | reverse complement strand
TGCACGCTGGGCGCCGTGCATATTCCACAGTCGCTCAACCTCCGCGAGGCCGCAATCCAGATGCGCGACCAGCATGTCGGCACCCTGGTGGTGACCGACGATGCGACCGGGAACTGCCTCGTGGGGATCCTCACCGATCGCGACATCGTCCTCAGAGCTGCGGCGGCTGGTCTCTCGCCGGGTGAAACCGCGGTGGCCGACGTCATGACGCAGGGCGTGATGTCCGTCGATGCGAATGATGACCTGACGACCGCGATGGAGGTCATGGCCACCCACGGCGTGCGCCGTCTGGCGGTCACGGGCGACGGCGGCGAGGTGATTGGCGTCCTGTCCCTTGACGACGTGATCAGCGCGTTGGGAATGGAGTGGACGCAGCTGACCGGCATCCTGGAAAGCGAAAGGCAACGGGAATACACCGGCGGCGCGCAGTCGCCCCTGCACCTCTGAATGACCATGCAGGATGCGGGCGCTGTCGCCTGCTCCTACTGGTAGGTCCGATGCGTGCCCATCGCTTGATGCACGCGCATCGGCCGGTCGCCGCCGGCCCCATGCGGGCCAGCCGGCTGCGGCCAACGACACTGGCCCACGACTGGGAGGTGGATCATGGCACTGGTGCAATGGGATCCTTGGCACGAAATCGACGATATGTTCGATCGGTATACCCGCATGGCCGGCTTTCCGCGGCGAGGCGCGAAGCGCGCGATGGTCGCGGCGGACTGGTCACCACAGGTCGATATCCTGGAATCGCCGGAAGCGTTCACGATCAAGGCCGAGCTCCCCGAGATCAACAAGGACGACGTCAAGATCTCGGTCGACAACGGCATCCTGACCCTTCAGGGTGAACGCAAGCAGGAAAAGGAGGAAAAGGGGCGGACCTTCCACCGCATCGAGCGGTTCTACGGCCAATTCAGCAGAAGTTTCACACTGCCGGATAACGTCGACGCCAATGCCATCAAGGCCGCGTTCAAGGACGGCGTGCTCTCGCTTCAGCTGCCCAAAACGGCGGGAACGCAACCGAAAGCCATCGAGGTCAAGGTCGCCTGAAGGCGACCGCCGGGGCGTCGCCACGCATTACCGGACTCGTGCGGGCACGTCGGCGTGCCGATCGCTGGCCCGGGCTCCGCTGCGGCGAAGCCCGGGCACCGCCCGTCTCAGGTACGAGGCCTTCGCCTACCCGAGGTGGACGATCCGGCGGAAGGTCAGATTGATGCGCGGTGCCACGTCGCGGCGCGTGCGTGGCAATGCGTGCCGGTAAAGCTGCTGGCAATCGCCACCCATCAGCAGCAGGCTGCCATGCGCCAGCGCAAGGCAGAGCCGACCTCCACCCGATCGCGGGCGCAGAAGGAACCGCCGGGTCCCACCGAGACTGAGGCTCGCGATGAGCGGCTCGGCGCCCAACTCCGGCTCGTCATCGCTGTGCCAGCCCATGGCATCGCCACCATCGCGGTACAGGTTGGCGAGGGCACTGTTGAATGCTGTCCCACAAGCCGCGCGGAGGCGGTCGCGCATCGGCCGCAACGAAGAGGGCCACGGCCGAGGCTCCTGACGCACCCCGGAGTAGGTGTAGGCGGACCCCGCATCACCAATCCAGCAGGACAGGCGCGGCGATGGAACCGTACGCCCGAACAAGCGGACGTGATGCTGCTCCCACCGGATCTCGGCAAGCAGGGCGTCGAGCAAGCCGTCGGCTGATGCGGCGTCCAGGAACGTCGGCGCATACCGTAACCAGGCCCCCGGCAGCACTGACGGAACCTCCTGCCCCGGCAGCGCGGCCCGCTCAGCCTCCTGCATCACCCAGAGGAAATGCGGGAACGGCATCGAGCGCCGCGGCGAAGACCTCGGCCAGCTCGAGCAGGCGCAGGTCCGACCCAGCCGGCCCGACCAGCTGCATGCCGGCCGGCAGCCCATCCGGCAAGGTTCCCATCGGAATGCTCACCGCCGGACAGCCTGCAAGACTCGCGAATGCGGTCAGGTCGGCCGCATTGGCGGGCTCGGGCCAATCGATTGGATAGGCACCCTGCGGCGTCGTCGGCGTGATGAGGACGTCAACCTGGGCAAACAAGCGCCTCGCCTTCAGCCGCGCAACGTCGAGCATCCGATCGGCTGCGACGTAATCCGCGGCACTCTTGCCTCTCGCATAGTCCAGCATGCGCCGGAATCGTGGCGATGCCGGATGCGCGGCATCCACGAGGTCAGCGGCAAACGTGTGCAGCATCTCCGCCTCCATGAGCAGCAGGCCCGCGCGCCGAGCGCGCGCAAAGTCCCAGTCGGAAAAATCGACCATTCGCTGCTGACCAAGTACGCCATCCAGCGTGTCCAGTGCCTGCGAAAATACGGCCTGAATCGGCTCATTGGCGCCCGCTGCCGAAAGATCCGGCAACAGGCCGACGCGGAGCCGGCCCGGTTCGAGATCGGGGAGATCAAAGGCAACCCGCCGCTTGCGCGAAAACGGGTCTTCTGCGTCGTAACCAGCCAGCACTTGCAGCAGGACCACGGCATCGCGCACCTCACGCGCAAGGATGCCCACGCAGTCCAGGCGACGCGCACTCGGCATCATGCCCACGGCGGAGATTTCGCCGTGGGTCGGCTTCAGGCCAACCAGGCCGCAATAGCTCGCCGGGATACGCACCGAGCCCAGGCCATCGCCCGCCAGCGCGGCCAACGCCATGCCACTGGCCACCGCGACCGCGGCGCCGCTGGAGGATCCGCCGGGCGTGTGCGTGGGACGGAGGGGATGACGAACCGGCGGGTAATGCGGGCTTTGCCCGTGCGTGCCGAGCTGGCCCTCGTCCAGAGCGGTCTTGCCCATCAGTACGGCGCCAGCGGCACGCAGTCGCGTCACCGCCGCTGCATCGCGCGTGGCTGGCTCGGCCTGCACGCGCGGCAGCCCTGCGCGCGTTGGCCACCCGGCAATGTCGAAACTGTCCTTCACGGCGACCGGAATGCCATCCAGCCGACCCAGTACGCGCTCGCGTCGACGCTGGGCACTCGCCTGCGCCTGTTCCCTCACCAGTGCCGGACGAAGGTCGACGAACGCACCCAGACGGGCGTTGTGCTGGTGCGCGCGGGCCAGGCACGCTTCCGCCAGTTCCACCGGACCCAGATTGCCTGCGGCCAGCGCAGATAGCGACTGGCAGACGCCATAGCGGGTGATTGAGGCACTGCTGATGTCCATTCCATCTCCCGGTTCAAGCCGACATTGTCGACAACCGCGTGCGTCTGGCAAAGCGCAGGCGCAGCATCGCTCATGCATTGCCGTCCGCCCCACAAAGCGTGACAATCAAACGATCGTTTCAACGATGGCTGCGAGACCATGGCCGAACGGGATGTGATGGAGTACGACGTGGTCACCGTGGGGGCTGGTCCTGCCGGTCTCGCGTTTGCCATTCGTCTCAAGCAACTGAGGCCTGATGCACGTGTGTGCGTCATCGAAAAGGCTTCGCGGATCGGCGCCCAGGTCCTTTCCGGCGCGGTGATCGAGCCGGGCCCCCTGGACACGCTCCTGCCTGGCTGGCGAGACGCACCGCCGCCAATCTGCATTCCGGTGGCTCATGACGCGCTGTGGTGGTTGCGAGGCCCCCGCAAAGCCTGGACGCTGCCAGCAGCGCCCCAGATGCGCAACCACGGCAATTTCATCGTCAGCCTCGGGGCACTGTGCGCATGGATGGCGCCACAAGCCGAGGCGCTGGGTGTGGAAATCTACCCGGGCTTCGCCGCCGCGGAGCCGCTATTCGACGCAGCCGGCGCCGTGACAGGCATCCGTGTCGGTGACATGGGCGTCGCGCGGGATGGAACCCACAAGCCCGCCTACGCCCAGGGCGTCGACATCAAGGCGCCTCTGACCATACTCGCCGAGGGATGCCGCGGGCACCTCAGTAAGCAGCTCATCGGCCGCTACAAGCTGGCGCAGGCTGCGGATGCACCGACGTACGGGATCGGACTGAAGGAACTCTGGCGACTGCCGCCGGGGCGGGTCACCCCCGGTACGGTAGTGCACAGCATTGGGTGGCCACTGGATTCCGCCACCTACGGCGGCAGCTTCATGTACCACCTGGATGACGATCGCCTGGCGCTGGGCTTTGTCGTCGGCCTCGATTATCGCGATCCCATGTTCTCGCCCTGGGAAGCGTTCCAGCAGTTCAAACACCATGCGCGTGTGGCGCCGCTGCTCGAAGGCGGCGAAATCCTGTCGGCAGGGGCGAGGGCGCTCTCGGAAGGGGGATACCAGTCGCTCCCGACCGTCGAGATGCCAGGCGCCTTGCTCGTCGGTGACGCCGCCGGCCTGCTCAATGTTCCGAAGATCAAGGGCACTCATCAGGCGATGCGCTCGGGCATGCTGGCGGCCGAGCACGTCGCCGCGCAGGGTTTTCACAGCAGCGGGTGGGACGCGCGCCTGCGCGCATCGCCAGTCGTCGATGAACTCCGCACGGTGCGCAACATCCGGCCTGGGTTCCATCGGGGTCTATTGTGGGGCCTCACCAACGCAGGCTGGGAGACCGTCACCGGCGGTCGATCCCCCTGGACCCTGCGCAACCACGCGGACCATAGCCAGCTTGCGCGGCTCGACCAGCATGCCGCGCCGGCTCGCGACTGGGTGCAGCGCACCCTGCCGCCACGGGACCGGGCGGCCAGCGTGTATTTCGCCGCCACCGAACATGACGAGGATCAGCCCGTCCATCTGCACGTGGCCGACACGAGCATCTGCATCGGACGTTGTGCGGCCGAATATGACAATCCCTGCACGCGATTTTGCCCTGCGGGGGTCTATGAAATGGTGCGTGACAATGCGGGGGCCCGGCTTCAAATCAATGCCGCCAACTGCGTGCACTGCAAGACCTGCGACATCAAGGACCCTTATCAGATCATTGATTGGGTCACACCCGAGGGTGGCAGTGGGCCCAACTACCAGAACCTCTGAATCAAGCACCGCAGGTCATTCGTCCCCGGTCGGCCGCACGCGCCGCAACGACGACCGCTGGCTGCTGCTTTGGGCCGCGCTGATCGGCGTCGTAGGCGCATTCGCGACGGTCGCATTCCACGAGGGCATGGCATTCGCCGAATCGCTGGCCACGGGTCACCCGGGCAGCCTTGTCGCAGCCGCGACCGCGCTCTCCCCATGGCACCGCGCCATCCTGCCAGCCCTGGGAGGCATCGCCGCCGGCGCCTTCCTCTGGCTGGCGCGACGCTCGTCCAATGGACGCAACCATTCGGAGTATCTCGAGAATATCGCCGTCGGCGATGGCCGGCAGGACGTCGGCGGCACACTGCTGCGCAGCGCATCATCCCTCTGCACGATCGGCTCGGGGGGCTCGATTGGTCGCGAGGGCGCAATGGTCCAGCTCGCCGCGGCGACGGGCTCCTGGATTGGTCAGCTGGGCCATTTCGATGGCGACGATCTGCGGCTGCTGCTCGCCTGCGGCGCGGCAGCGGGCTTCGCCTCCGCCTACGACGCAGCGTTATCCGGCGCGATCTTCATTGCCGAAATCGTCTACGGCACCCTCTCAATACGCCGCCTCGGCCCGCTCATGGTCGCCTCGGTGATCAGCAATGTCACTGTGCATCAAGTGCTCGGATACGAGCCCGTGTACCGCATTCCGGCACTGCACGTGGCCACGCTCTGGGAGTTGCCTCTGTTCCTTCTTCTTGGCGCTCTCCTGGGCTGCCTCGCGCCGCTGTTCATGGACATTCTGGATGGCTCGCATGCGTTGGCCGCGCGGCTGCGCATCGACTTGCCGCTCAAGCTTGCACTGGGAGGCTTGGTCGTCGGCGCCATCTCGGCGGTCTTTCCGGAGGTCTGGGGCAATGGCTACAGCGTGGTCAATGATGTCCTGCATTCGCCTTGGCCCTTGACCCTCGTCGCCTTGGTGCTGCTGGCCAAGGTGCTGGCGACCGCCGCCACCAGCGGCTCGGGCGCCGTGGGTGGCGTGTTTACGCCGACCATTTTCGTGGGCGCCATGCTGGGGATGCTTGCCGGAAGTGCCGCGCATGCCATTTGGCCCGGCAGCTCCCTGCCCGTGGTGTACGCGGTGATCGGCATGGGAGCGTTTCTGGCGGCCACGACACACGCCCCGTTGATGTCGTTCCTGATCGTTTTCGAAATGACGCTCGAATATCAGCTGGTCCCGGCCCTGATGCTCGCCTGCCTCGCCTCCTACCACGTCTCCCGCGCCATTCGGCCCAGCTCCATCTATGGCGCGGCGCTGCATGGGGACGTTGCCGCCGAGGCTCGCCCGTAGCTCTGGCTCAAGGCCTGCGAGACCGCGCCAGACGCCAGCGTCCGAAACTGCACCCGTGGACGGCCGCTGGCATCACTTGTGCTTTGAACTGACCATGCGCCCGCGCAACCATCGGCATGGCGATCTGAACCGACTTGGCCTGAATGAGGGAGGTCCTGGCATGACAGATGCCCTGAGGGTCAATCTGGAAGCGGTGATCGTGGCGGTTACCGCCGCAACGCCTCGCGTGTTGACGGCAGACGCGATGCAAGAGTGCGCTCTGCCCACCGGCCCACTCGATGTCCGCGCCGACATAACGCTTGAACGTGGACTGCGCGAATCGGTGAAGCGACTCACCGGACTCGCCCTGGGCTACGTGGAACAGCTGTACACCTTCGGCGATCGTACCCGCGACCCACACCGCGGCGATGATGACCCTCGCGACATCGGAATTGCCTATCTGGCGCTGACCCGCGAGCGAGAACCACCGCTGGCGACGGCGCAATGGCAAGACATCTACGGCTTCCTTCCGTGGGAGGATTGGCGTCGGCAGCGGTCTTCGGTCCTCGACGCGGTCGTGGAACCCGCCTTGCAAGCCTGGGCGGGCAGCGATGTCCGGAAGCAAGAACGTGCCGCACTGGCGTTCGGTCTCGATGGGGCCACCTGGGATGCCGAGCGAACGCTGGAACGCTACGAGCTGCTCTGGGAATCGGGCGCCTTGGCCGAGGCCGGCGCGGCACCCAAGCTGGGACAGCCCATGGCCCGGGACCATCGACGAATCCTGGCCACCGCGCTCGGCCGGCTTCGAGGCAAGTTGCGCTACCGGCCCGTCATTTTCGAACTGTTGCCGGAAACCTTCACGCTCACGCAGATGCAACAAGTCGTCGAGGCGCTTGCCGGGCGCCGCCTGCACACTCAGAACTTCCGGCGACTCATCGCGGGTGCGGGGCTCGTCGAGGCGACCGGCGAACAAACCCGCGCGCCACGCGGTCGACCTGCAGCACTTTTCCGATTCAGACGAGACGTTCTGCGGGAGCGGCCGCAACCCGGCGTGTACTACCCGGGTGCTTGGCGCCCGCAATGATTCCGCCAATCCAGTCTCAGGCGCGAGATGCATCCACCGGCTGCCAACATCACGCGCCTGTCCCGCCGGCGGATTACGCTGCATCAGGCCAAATGCGCTCGCGCCAGAGGCAATACGTAAAGCAGAACCGAGAGGAATTGAAGCACGCTGCCCGCCAGAACGAATACATGCCAGACGCTATGGTGGAACCGGAATCGCTTCCACAGGTAGAAGGGCACGCCTAGCGTGTATGCCGCGCCACCCGCAAGCAGCAGCGCCAGTCCACTGCCGGCCAGCGCCGCATGCAGGGGAGCAATGGCAAGCACGCCTGTCCAACCCATCCCGACGTAGATCAATGCGGCCAGGCCCCGTCGCTGGCCCCAGTCACTGAATTCCGCAGCCGCGCCGACGGCCGCGAACAGCCAGATCGCCAACAGCAGGCCCCAACTCCACGCACCACGCAGCGCAAGCAACGTAAAGGGCGTGTACGTCCCTGCAATCAGGCCGTAGATGGCGATGTGATCGAGCCGGCGCAGGCGGCGGCGCCTGTCCTCGTCGCGCGCCGCATGGTAAAGGGTCGATGCGCTGTAAAGCAGCAACAGGGCCAATCCGAAAACGCCGCCACCCCAGAAGGCGCGAGTCGAGTCCAGTCGGATCGCGGCCGCGACAAGCAACCCGAGTGCCAGAACGCTCAATGCAATGCCCAATGCATGGATCACCATGCTGGCACGTTCGTCACCCACATGGAGAATCCGCTCGATCGACACCGATGCGGTCATGACCGTCCCCCGGCAATGCAGGTGCACCCCATCGACCCAAGCAGGCCGCGAAAAGCGAGCTGCCCCCGACTACGTTGCCTCATGTCACCTCCCCCAAGTGCGCCAGCGCCGCTGTCTCCGATGCGCGGTCGGCATCGCGGAACACGCGCAGCGTGTACTGCGTGAGCGTATTTGGATCCAGGCATCGCACATTCACGTCGTACGCGTCCGGATGCGACCGTGGGACATAGAAGCTCTTGATCCCGCAAACGCTACAGAACAGGTGCCTCGCGACACCCGTGTGAAAGGTGTACTCGCGGAGGTGGTCAGCGCCCTGCAACAGGCGGAAATGGACCGCCGGCACGATCAGATGCAAGAACCCGCTCATGCGACAAATGGAACAGTCGCAATCGAGCACCGTCGGTCGTGCCGCGGCCCGACACTCGAACCGCACCCGTCCGCAATGGCAGCCGCCCGCGTGAGTGAGGAGCGCTTCCACCCTGCCACTCATCCAGCCTTGATCACGAACTTTCCAAATGCGATGCCGAGATCCCATCCCTCGCCGGTGCCTGCCAGGGCCAAGGTGACATTACCCTTGACCAGCACCTGGGCGGCACTGGACTTCACCACGCCAGCATGCGCCTCCGCGGTGGCATACGCGCCGAGCACTTCGCGGATGTCGCGCACGCCACTGAAGTGGCCGACGCCATGCTTGATCTCGGACTTGCCGATGGTCAGTCCGCCTCCCTTCGTCTCGATGTTTACACGGAGGCTTTGCCCATTGTCGCAGGTCACGACGCCGCTGCCCATGGCAGTCTGATAGAAGAGGGACCAGCCTTTCAGTGAGTACGTCATGCGGCAGCTGATGTCGCCGCGTGCTTGCGCGGGCAGCACTGCCATTGCAGCAGCCAGGATCGCGATGGTACCGATCAAGCGGGGGATGCGAGGAATCATGACAGGGGCTCCAGGGAGGGCAACGGGGGACGGGCGGCGCCGACTCGCCGCCAATTCAACAGAGCGATAGTCTTGCCCCATTGCTGAACCACGCGCAACGCGCATGCCTCGAGGAGGCCGCCGATGACCACCCTGCAACTCGCCGTGCATGTGCCCCAGCCTGGCGTCCGCCACGCAGCGCTCGATCTGGCGCTGCGGCTTGCCGACCGGCTGGCCGCCAACTTGGACGGCATATACGTAGCACTGCTGCCCGCAGTGACGTTCGCCGTTCCGGAAGCCGTGACGCTGCAAGTCCAGGAAGCAGAAAAGGCCCGCAAGGACGCCGAAGCCCATGCCGGATGGTGGTCCGGCCTGCTGCAAGCGAAGGGTCTTCGCGGGAACTGGCGCGTCGGGGAAGGGGATCTCGCCGAAGTGCTGTGCCTGGCGGCGGCCAGCGTCGACATGATGCTTGTTCAGAGGCCTGAACTGCGCGAAGACGTGCCCATCGGCTTCGGCAATACATCACGGATGGTGTTCGGCGCAGCCCGACCGATTCTGGTCGTGCCATCCACCGGCGCCGCCGATGCGGGCCGGCGCGTGTTGGTGGCGTGGAACGGCAGCATTGAGTCCGCGCGCGCGCTGCATGGTTCGATGCCACTGCTGGCGAAGGCCGACGCAGTGCATGTTCTCGACGGCAGCGCCGAGCAGGTGCCAGAAGGGAGCGCATGGCTTCCGCCCATCCCTTTGCCGGCTTGGTTCGCGCACCGCGGCATCCATGCCTCGATCGAACGCTTCGAACCTGCGGGCACCCCGGCCGAGGCGATCCTCGAGCGCGCGCAGCAACTGAATTGCGATCTCGTCGTGATGGGCGCCTGGGGGCACTCGCGACTGGCGGAGATGGTACTTGGCGGTACGACGCGCGCACTCATCCGCGACTGCCCGCTACCGCTGCTCGTAGCGCACTGAGGCAAGCCGCCGAGCCGTCCGCGCCCGCAAATCAACTGTATCGGGCGCGCAGGAATGCGAAGAAGGCGCGCATTCCCTGTGCTTCGCCACCCTTGGGGCGACCGGGGCGATCCGCATCATTCCATGCGTACACGTCCACATGCAGCCAGGCCGCATCCGTCGGCACGAAGCGCTCCAGATAGAGCGCCGCGGTAATGGCACCGGCATGACGTGAAGCGCCGCTGTTGGCGAAATCCGCCAAATAGGAATCAAGCATCCGCCGATATGGCCGCCACAACGGCATGGGCCAAAGCGGATCATGCTGGTCGCGTCCGGCCGCCAGAACCGCCGCGCGCAAGTCATCCCGGTTGCCGAACAACGCCGGCAGGTCAGGGCCCAGCGCAACACGTGCCGCACCCGTGAGCGTCGCAAAATCGATGATCAGATCCGGCTGCAGCTCGCCCGCGTATGCCAGCGCATCGCAGAGGATCAATCGGCCCTCGGCATCCGTATTGTCGATTTCAACGGCGTGACCCGCGCGCGTCCGGATCACATCTCCCGGGCGCAGCGCATTGCCGCCCACGGCGTTCTCGACCGCTGGGACCAGCAGTGTCAGACGGATGGGCAGGCGCGCCTGCATCACGAGGCCGGCCAGCGCCAGTGCATGCGCGGCGCCACCCATGTCCTTTTTCATCCAGCGCATGCCGTCGGAGGTCTTGAGATCGAGGCCACCACTGTCAAAGCAAACGCCCTTGCCCACCAGCACCACATGGGGGTGCTTGGCCTTGCCCCAACGCAACTCGACCAGGCGCGGCGCGGCCTGGCTGGCGCGGCCAACGGCATGAATCGTTGGAAAATTGTCGCGCAGCAGCTCCTCGCCAACCCACTCGCGCAACCGCGCACCGTGCGCCTTGCCCACCGATTTGACCTGCGCCGCCAACTCTGCGGGCCCAAGGTCTTCGCTCGGCCTGTTCACCAAATCCCGCACGTGCGTCGTCGCCTGCACAATCGGATCCAGCTCATCCAGCAGCGCGCGGTTTAGCACGAGGCGCGCTGTAGCCTCTCGTCCCTTG
>JAJYPJ010000126.1 GCA_021795435.1 Pseudomonadota bacterium | reverse complement strand
GCTCGTGGACACCCACGCCAACGCAGTGGGACATGAGTTACTTCGACGTGCTGTTCGGCAACGAGTGGGAGCAGGTCACGACGCCGGCGGGCGCGCACCAGTGGACGCCGAAGCAGAACACCGCCAGAAACATGGCTCCGTCCTCGGCGGACCCATCGAAGCAGGTGCCGATCATGATGACCGACGCGGACATGGCCATGCGGGTCGACCCGGCCTACGAGAAAATCTCGCGCCACTTCCACAAGCACCCGGACGAGTTCGCCGACGCCTTCGCCCGCGCCTGGTTCAAGCTCACCCATCGCGACATGGGACCGCGCACGCGCTACCTCGGCAAGCTCGTGCCCAAAGAAGAGCTGATCTGGCAGGATCCCGTCCCTGCGGCGCATCACGCGCTGATCGATGAAAAGGACATTGCCGCGCTCAAGGCCAAGCTGCTGGGCTGCGGCTTGTCCATCGCGCAGCTGGTCGCCACGGCATGGGCTTCAGCGTCCACGTTCCGCGGCAGCGACAAGCGCGGCGGCGCCAACGGCGCGCGCATCCGCCTCGCGCCGCAGAAAGACTGGGAGGTCAACCAGCCCGCCGAACTGGCCAAGGTGCTGGCCAAGCTCGAAGCCATCCAGAAGGAGTTCAATGCCGCGGCTTCCGGCGGGAAGAAAGTCTCGCTGGCCGATCTGATCGTGCTGGGCGGTTGCGCGGCAGTGGAAGCGGCGGCGAAAAACACCGGCGTCGAGATCAAGGTGCCGTTCGCACCGGGTCGCGGCGATGCCACGCAAAAACAGACCGATGCCGCATCCTTCGCCGTGCTCGAGCCCAAAGCCGACGGCTTCCGCAACCATGCGCGCAAGGGCTACGAAGCGCATGCCGCCGAGTTGCTGGTGGACAAGGCGCAACTGCTCAACCTCACCGCACCGGAGATGACCGTGCTGGTCGGCGGCCTGCGTGTACTGGGCGGCAACGTCGGCGGCAGCAAGCACGGCGTATTCACGCAGCGCACCGGGACGCTGAGCAACGACTTCTTCGTCAACCTGCTGGACATGGGCACGAAGTGGGAGCGCACCGCGACCGCAGGCGTGATGGAAGGCCGTGACCGCAAGACCGGTGCAACGAAGTGGACGGCCACCACGGTGGACCTGATGTTCGGCTCCAACTCGCAACTGCGCGCGCTGGCCGAGGTCTACGCGACGAATGATGCGCAAGCGAAGTTCGCGCACGACTTCGCCGCCGCCTGGGGCAAGGTGATGAACCTCGACCGCTTCGACCTCGCCTGACCCGGCACCGCGCTGGCGGGATGTGGCTGCGGCCACATCCAGCCGCCGCGCCGAGTCGCGGCAAGATGCTCAATCGAGCGGCAGATCCAGGCGCGCGCGCACCGCGGGTTCCAGCGCTGTCAGCCCGGCGCTGCGCCCCAGTTCCAACGCGGCCTCGGGCGGATGGCCCCACTCCCATGCCGCCACCAGCGCCAGCAGCGCGCCGACGCGATTGGCGGTACCGCAATGCACCAGCACGGGCGCGTCGCCTTGCAGCGCCTCGTGCAGCGCCGTGGCGTGGGCGCGGTCCAGGTCCGCCGGCGTGGCGACCGGAATGTTGACGTACTCCAGCCCGCAGGTGGTCGCGCAAGCGGCTTCGTCCCAATCGAGCTCGCTGTGCGGGCGCAGGTTGATCACGCGCCGCACACCCTTGCGCGCCAGCGCCTGCAGGTCTGCATGATCGGGTTGGCCCATGCAGTACAGGCGTCCTTCGATGCATCGGGGGGCGCAAGTGGTCATATCGATTCCTGTCTCGGTGGGCTGCCTTGACGCACGATGCTGCTGACTGCCGCACGCACGGGGACTTGTGTACAAGGCATCGGAGCCTCACTATATATCATATCTAACTAATTTAGATTTCTTCAGGAGTCCGCATGAATCCAGTCATCAAGAGCTTCTTGCATGCACCCAGCTCGACCTGGACCCACCTGGTCATCGACCCGGCGACGCAAGCGGCGGCACTGATCGATCCGGTGCTGGATTTCGATTATCCATCCGGAGCCACCGCCACCGACAGCGCCGCCGGGATCATCGCCGGCATGCGTGCGCTGGACGTGAAGCTGGAATGGATCCTCGAAACCCATGCGCACGCCGATCATTTGTCCGCGGCACCCCAGATCCGTGACAGTCTTGGCGGGCGCATTGCCATTGGCGAGGGCATCCGTCAGGTGCAGGCGCATTTCAGCGCGGAGCTGAACTTCGAGGCAGGCTTCCGCAGCGACGGCTCGCAGTTCGACCATCTGTTCAAGGACGGCGAATGCTTCCATCTCGGCCAGCTCGATGCGCGCGTCATCGCCACGCCTGGGCATACCCGCGATTCGGTCAGCTATCTGATCGGTGACGCGCTGTTCGTGGGCGATACCCTGTTCATGCCCGATGGCGGCACCGCGCGCTGTGATTTCCCGGGTGGCGATGCCGGGCTGTTGTACGACTCGATCCACAAACTCTACGAATTGCCCGAGGACACGCGCCTGTTCGTGTGCCACGACTATGCGCCGGGCGGTCGCGCGCATCGCTGCCTGAGCAGTATTG
>JAJYPJ010000002.1 GCA_021795435.1 Pseudomonadota bacterium | reverse complement strand
AAGCCTTCGGGGGACGGGACCACACGACGGTGATCCATGCATGCCGGACAATCCGCACGTTGTGTGAGCGCGATGCCCGCATGAGGCAAGACTGGGAGAAGCTGATTCGTATACTGACCGGGTAAAGCCTGTGGATAACCCCAGGCGATCGGGGCCTGGCGCGGTTATCCACAAGATTTGCCGACGCGACGGGGAAGTTACCGACAAGGAAGTGTGGCGCTAAGGCATTGATAAGCTTAGATAAGATAGCGAAGTCCCCACCACGGAGGGGGCTACAGCAACAACAAAACATCCTTCTATAAATCAGGAACGGATCAAGCCATGCGAGCCAGCCTATCCAGAGATGCCATGCTGCAACCCCTCCAACGCATCATTGGCGTTGTGGAACGGCGGCAGACGATGCCGGTCCTTGCCCATGTGCTCGTCGAGATCGACACGCAGAACCGGATGACATTGACCGGAACCGACATGGAAGTCGAGATGATCGGAAGTACGTCGCTGGAGGCCGGCGAGCCGGGGACATGCACCCTTCCGGCGCGGAAGCTCTACGATCTGCTGCGTGCACTCCCCGCGGACGCGCGCATCGACATGAACTTGGATGGGGAACGCGCGCAACTGCGGGCAGGCCGCAGTCGCTACACGCTCGTGACCTTGCCGACGGCCGACTTTCCGGTCCTGGACAACATCGAGGTCGTGGACCGCCTGCGCATCAGTGCGGCGGCGCTCAGGGACCTGCTTGAGCGGACCCAATTCGCGATGGCGAATCAGGACGTCCGGTACTACCTGAATGGCATGCTGTTCGACATGCATGCCGAGGGATTGCGCTGCGTCACCACGGACGGCCACCGGCTCGCGATGGCTGATGCCGTGTTGCCGGGCGCAGGGCAGCGGACGCGGCGGCAACTGATCGTGCCGCGCAAAGGCGTGGCGGAGCTTCTGGGTTTGCTGGAATCCACCGAGGAGGAGGTTGAGCTGGAATTTGCGCGCAACCATCTCCGGTTGCACCGCGAAGGCCTTCGGTTCACTTCGAAGCTCATCGACGGGAAATTTCCCGACTATGAAACCGTCATCCCGATTGGCGCCGACAAGCAGGTCACGGTCGGCCGCAACCTGCTGCGGGAGACGTTACAGCGGGCCGCCATTCTGTCGAACGAGAAATATCGCGGGGTGCGGCTCGAGCTTGCCCGTGGGCGGATGCGGATCGTGGCCCACAATCCGGAGCAGGAGGAAGCCGTCGAAGAGATCGAGGTCGAGAGCGCGGTTGAGGACCTTGCTGTCGGCTTCAACGTCAGTTACCTCCTCGATGCGTTGGGTGCATTGCGGGGCGAGTCGGTGTCGTTGCGGTTGCGCGACGCGCAGTCCAGCTGCCTGCTGGAGGGGGTTCCAGACGAACGGGCGCGGCACGTAATCATGCCTTTGCGGCTCTGAAGGAGGCTCGCGCTGCGGTCCGCGCGCCTACGAATGCACGTCGAACGGCTGGCACTGGTCAACCTGCGTTGTTTCGAGCGCGTGAGCATCGAGCCCCATCCAGGGCTCAATGTCCTGCTGGGCGAGAACGGCAGTGGCAAGACCAGTGTCCTGGAGGCGTTGTACTTGCTGTCCTATGGGCGGTCATTTCGCGCCGGCGGGAGTGGTGCCGTGGTCCAGCGTGGCGCCGAAGCGGCCACCATTCATGCCGTCGTGCGGGATGGCAACGGAACGCACCGGCTTGGATTGACACGGGGGCAGCGGGACTGGGTCGCGCGGGTCGATGGTCAGCCCGTCGGGACCTTGGGCGCGCTAGTGAGGCTATGCCCGGCGGTCTGCGTAGAGCCCGGCAGCCAACTGCTCGTCGTGGGCCCCGCGGAGCATCGCCGACGGTTCATGGATTGGGGTGTGTTCCACGTGGAACAACAATTCCTCGAGGCATGGCAGCACTACCGGCGAGCACTGCAGCAGCGCAACGCGCTCCTGCGCACGATGGTTGCCGGGCGGCAGGCGGAAATCTGGGAGCAGCGCATGGCGGAGGCGGCCGAACGCATTGACGGTCTGCGTCAGGCTTACTTGACGCGCTGGTTTGCCTGCCTGAAGCAACAGTTGGCGCAATGGCTGCCGGAACTGGGCGAGCCACGGTGGCACTACCACCGCGGGTGGTCCGCAACCGAGCCGCTGGATCGGGTGTTGGCCACAACCCGCGAGCGCGACCAGGTCATTGGGCATACCCGCGCCGGCGCCCACCGTGCGGACTGGACCCTGGCCTTTGCTGAGGCGCCCGAGCGGCATCAGCTATCGCGTGGCCAAACAAAGCTTCTGGCGATCGCCTGCGTTCTTGCTCAATTCGAGATCTTCCGCGCAGGCCATGGCGAGGCCCCGATTCTCTTGATGGACGACCTTGCTTCGGAATTGGACCAGTCCCATACAAACCGCGCGCTTCGCTATGTCCGCAGCCTTGATGCTCAGGTGTGGATCACCGGCACGCAATTGCCCGCCGATATTTCGTCTATGCAAGTGTTCCACGTGGAACATGGCCAGATATTGCCATCCCGGTCATCCGCTTGAGTCTGCCCCTGCTAAAATCGCGGATCGGCCAGTCGTTGGCACCTCACGGAATCGCATGAACGACACAACTCCGCAGCAGTACGACGCCAGCAGCATCAAGGTACTCAAGGGATTGGAGGCCGTACGCAAGCGTCCCGGCATGTACATCGGTGATACCGACGATGGCACGGGCCTCCATCACATGGTGTTCGAGGTTGTCGATAACGCAATTGACGAAGCGTTGGCGGGTCATTGCGACCGGATTCGTGTCGAGCTGCTCGAGGATGGATCCGTCAGCGTGGCGGACAATGGACGCGGCATTCCCGTCGAACTGCATCCAGAGGAAGGGCGTTCCACGGCTGAAGTCGTGATGACGGTGCTGCACGCCGGCGGCAAGTTCGACGACAACGCCTACAAAGTGTCAGGCGGCCTGCACGGAGTGGGCGTCTCAGTGGTCAATGCACTCTCTGAGCACCTCTGGCTTGAAATTTACCGGGAGGGCCACGTGCACCGGCAGGAATATCGCATGGGCGAACCCCTCTTTGCGCTGCGTCGGGAGGAAGCCAGCGCGCGCCGCGGCACCACCGTGCGCTTCCTGCCCAGTGGCGCCGTGTTCTCAGCCACCGAGTTCCACTACGAGATTCTTGCCAAGCGCTTGCGTGAGCTCGCCTTCCTGAATTCGGGTGTTCGCATCGAATTGATCGATCGGCGCCCGGGGCAGGAGCGTGAGGAACAGTTTGCCTACGAGGGAGGAATCCGGGCATTCGTCCAGCACCTCTCGGAATTGAAGAGCCCGTTGCACCCCAATGTCATCAGCCTGCACCATGCTGCGGAGGGGATCGACGTCGAGGTGGCGCTGCAGTGGACGGATGCGTATCAGGAAGGCGTGTATTGCTATACCAATAACATTCCCCAACGCGATGGCGGAACACACCTGACCGGCTTTCGCGCCGCCCTCACGCGTACGCTCACCCAGTACATCGAGCGGGAAAACCTGGCCAAGAACGCCAAAGTCCAGTTGTCTGGCGACGACATGCGGGAAGGCCTGATCGCGGTCTTGTCCGTCAAGGTTCCGGATCCGAAATTTTCCTCGCAGACCAAGGACAAGCTGGTCTCCAGCGAAGTGAAAACCGTCGTCGAGCAAGGAGTCGGGCAGACGCTCGAAGAATTTCTGCTCGAGCATCCATCCGACGCTCGCGCCATCGCGGGCAAGGTGGTCGATGCCGCGCGCGCCAGGGAGGCGGCGCGCAAGGCTCGCGAGATGACCCGGCGCAAGGGCGCACTCGACATAGCCGGACTGCCCGGCAAATTGGCGGACTGTCAGGAAAAGGATCCCGCGCTTTCCGAATTGTTCCTCGTCGAAGGCGACTCGGCAGGCGGCAGCGCAAAGCAAGGCCGCAATCGCCGCAATCAGGCCGTCCTTCCGCTGAAGGGCAAGATCCTCAATGTCGAAAAGGCGCGGTTTGATCGCATGCTTTCGAGTGCTGAGGTCGGCACGCTGATCACGGCTCTGGGATGCGGCATTGGCAAAGACGAGTACAACCCAGACAAATTGCGTTACCACCACATCATCATCATGACGGACGCTGATGTGGACGGCTCTCACATCCGGACGTTGCTGCTGACGTTCTTTTACCGCCAGATGCCCGAACTGATCGAACGCGGCCATGTCTACATCGGACTTCCCCCGCTTTACAAGCTCAAGCAGGGCAAGCAGGAGCTTTATCTGAAAGACGATCCGGCCCTCAACGCGTACCTGCTTGCCAATGCGGTTGAAGGCGCCGAATTGGTCCCTGCTGCCAACGCGCCACCGATTCGAGGCGAGGCGCTGGAGCGGCTGCTGCGCCTCTGGCAAGCGGCCGAAGAAGCGCTTCCGCGTCTCGCCGTTCGGTGCGACAGTGCCGTGCTCGCAGCCATGTTCGAACATGTGCCACTGGAGGAATCCCTGTGGCACGACCGCGAAGCGTTGGGTCACTGGGCCTCGACGTTGCTGCAGCCGCTAAACGCCGGGGGATTGGGACGCGCACGCTATAGCGCCGAAATTGTGGTCGAAGGCGAACACGGACCCGTGTTGCGGATCACGCGGAACCAGCACGGAATGGAACATATCTGGACCTTGACGCGCGGGCTTGCCGCCAGTGGTGAGTTCAGACCGCTCCTCGAGCTCAGCCGGGTTGCGCATGGCCTTGTCGAGGCCGGCGCCAGCATCCGCAGAGGGGGCTCGGGGCGCTCGGTGCGCACCTTGGGCGAAGCGCGCGGCTTTCTTTTCGACGAAGCCAAGAAAGGCCGCCAGATCCAACGGTTCAAGGGGCTCGGCGAAATGAACCCGGAACAATTGTGGGAGACCACGGTGAACCCGGAGACCCGCAGACTGCTGCAGGTCCGCATCGACGATGCCATCGGCGCGGATCGAATTTTCGCGATGCTCATGGGCGAAGCCGTCGAACCCAGGCGCGAATTCATTGAATCCAACGCGTTGAAAGTCGCCAACCTCGACGTGTGAAGCCCGATTGCCGGCGGCGCGCGCTGCAATCGTATGCACGTGCAAGGCTGTCGCGCCGCAACTTGGCGCGCGCGGCCTCTGCCGCTAGTCTTGACTGCCCAAACGTCGCTCGACGCGGCGTCCTCTCCCCCACGAGGTCCGCATGAAAGCCCGTGTTTTGCTAAGGTCCGCTCTGTTGCTGCTGGCTCTCGGAGCCGTCAGCGTCTCGTATGCGAAGGATGGCCACAAGGCCCCGGAATATCCGAACGCCAAGCGTGAGGCGCCGCGCATCGACCTGCGCAGCAGGCGCGACGAAAAGACGCTGCAGGCCGGATTCAAGGCGCTCAATGGTGGCGACAGCAGCACGGCAACCGAGGACTTCAACAAGATCCTCAAGGATTCCGACAGCAAATATGCGAAGGCCATGGCCCTGCGCGGCTTGGCCCAGATCAAGATCACGGCCGGCGACAACACGGCGGCCATCCCGCTCCTGCAGAAAGCCATGGCCATGAATTCGCTCCCGAATGGCGGCTACTTCGACACCATGCTGACGATTGCCCAGTTGCAGGCTGAGGCGGGCCAGTGGAAGCCGGCCTTGACGACTTTGCAGCAATGGATGGATCAGGGTGGAAAGCAATCCGGATCCGCCTATGCACTGGAAGGCAACATCTATTATCGCCTCAACCAGTACCCGCAGGCCGTCAGCGCGATGAAGCAAGCGCTGGCACTCAAACCCAATGGCCCGGACTCCTGGAACCAGCTGTTGATGGCGAGCTACGCCGGCATGGGCAACTATGCCGAGGCAGCGAAGCTCGAGCAGGCCGAGGTGGCGAAGCACCCGAACGACAAGGGCGCGGTGAAGAATCTGGTTACGGTGTACCTGCAGGCCAAGGAGCCCGCGAAGGCCTTGCAGGTCATGGCGGATGCCAAGGCACGCGGCTTGTACACCACGGGCCCCGACTACGTGAACCTGGCGAAGATGTACCTCTACGTCGGCCAGAATCAGGATCATCCCAAGGCCGACGCGTTGCAGGCTGCGCAGGTCCTCGAGCAGGGGTTGGCCGCCAAGATCATCGAGCCCAGTTACGAGCCCTACGATTTGCTCGGCAAGGCCTATTACCTCGCCGGCGAGGAAGGGAAGGCGATCGACGCGCTCGCGAAGGGATCGCCGTACGCGAAGGATGGTGAGCTCGACTTCCTCCGCGCCCAGCTGCTGATCCAGGACGACAAGTACAGCGAAGGGCGTTCGGTGATGCAGCAGGCCTTGAAGCGGGGCGTCAAGCGGGTCGGAGCCGCATGGCAGCTGATCGGCAATGCCGACCTCGCGATGCACCAGCCGAAGGCGGCCGCGAGCGCCTACGAGCGGGCTGCGAAGGACCCGGAAACGCACGCCGCGGCAGAGAAAATGCTGGCACAGCTTCACGCTGGCAAGCGCTGATCTTGTAATCTGGCCCGGTCCCCAAAAAAGCTGAACGCACGCTATACACGGTCACGTTTCTCGTGTACTGTGGCGGGCTTTCGATCCCCAGCAGTGCATGCGCTGACTGCATGGGGCCCGGCGATAGAAGCATCCCTAGAATTCTTGGTTGACTGATGGCGTCGAGTAACCTTCAAATCGGGGCAACCCGCTTCAACTGGAAGCGCACATGGGCGCTCTTCGGGGCGATCACCATCCATGTGGCGGCGATCCTCATGATGCTCTCGCCGGCTGCACCGCCGCAGGCGAAGGAAAAGCCCAAGGAAAAGATCGTGCAGGTGGAGTTCATCAAGCCGCCGCCGCCGCCGCCACCGCCACCGCCACCGCCTGTTCCTCCCAAGGTGCCGCCGCCGAAGATCGTGCAGATCCGCACGCCACCTCCGGTACCGCCGCCGCCAGCGCCGCCGCCGCCCGTTGCCGAGCAATCGGCGATGTCCACGGCCGCGACGCCAACGCCGCCAGCGCCGCCGCCGCCGCCCGCCGATATCGCGCCGAGCCAGGACATCTCGTACAACCAGAACCGGCCACCGCGCTATCCCATCGAGGCTGCGCGTCGGCATCAGGAAGGAACCGTCATCCTTCTGGTGCTGGTCGGTCCGGATGGGTCAGTGCAAAATGTGAAAATTGACCGATCCAGCGGCTATCGCGACCTCGACCGTGCTGCCATCGAAGCGGTCCGCCATTGGAAGTTCAACCCCGGCCTGACCAACGGCAAGCCTTCGGGTGGCTGGGTGAAAGTCCCAATGCAGTTCCATCTAAGCGATTCCGGTTTCTAACCGAACCTGTCCACGTCTGCACAAAGGGTAGTGTCATGCTGCAACAAGCCTCCTCATCCTCGTCGGCCGCCCAGGCCGCAGCCGTTCCATCCACCGGCGCGCCGCTGCCGACGCTTGGCGGAAACGCCAATGCGCATGCGCTTCAGCAGGCCGGTTTCAACCAGCTGATCCACAATTTCGACTGGCTCGGTTGGCTCGTGTTCGTCGTGCTTGTGGTGATGTCGTTGCTGTCCTGGTTCTACATCATCTACAACCTGATCCGTAACAGTCAGGTCCGTGCCCGCATGAACAAAGTGATCGAGGCGTTCTGGCACACGCCCTCGCCGCAGGACGCGATCCGCGCCATGGAAGCCCAGCCGGCCTCCGAACCGTTCTCGAAGATTGCGCTGGATGCGGCCCAGGCGGCTGCCCATCACCAGAAGGCCGAGGGCGGCGCGATCGCCCAGACGCTGAGCCGGTCCGAATTCGTGGATCGTGCGTTGCGCCAGGCCGTGGCCCGCGAAAGCATGCGGATGGAGACGGGACTGACCCTGCTTGCCACCGTAGGCTCGGCGGCTCCCTTCGTCGGCTTGCTGGGAACCGTGTGGGGCATCTACCACGCGCTGATTCGCATCGGTGCGTCCGGCCAGGCCGACATCGGCGCCGTGGCGGGTCCGGTCGGTGAGGCACTGATCATGACGGCGATTGGTCTGGGAACGGCCATTCCCGCGGTGTTCGCGTACAACTTCTTTGTGCGCATGAACCGCGTCACCTATGCCAAGTTCGATGAATTTGCGCATGACCTGCATGATTTCTTTGCAACCGGTGCGCGCGTGGGCGTGATGCCGCAGGCGCCGGCAAAGAAGTAACGGGCGCGCAGACGCGGAGAACAGCCGAATGGCCATGAGCAGCGGTGCGGGCGCCAACAGCGGCGCCCCGATGTCCGAAATCAACGTCACCCCGTTGGTCGACGTGATGCTGGTCCTCCTGATCATCTTCATGATCACGGCGCCACTGGCAGCACACAAGATCAAGGTCGAACTGCCAACCGCCAACCCCACGGTGCAGCCCAAGCAGCAGGGCGGCTCGGTGGACCTTGCGGTTAAAAACGACGGTTCGCTCTTCTGGAATGACACGCCGGTGACCGAGGCGGAAATGAAGGCGCGCTTCGCGGTTGAAGCATCGAAGAACCCGCAGCCCGAGATTCACCTGCGTGCAGACCGCTCCATCCGCTTCAAGGAAGTCTCGCGCATTCTCTCGGCGGCCAAGCAGTCCGGCATCATCAAGATCGGTTTCGTAACCACTGGCAAGAACTAACGCCCGCACGGGCGGCTGGGTTCGACCGTCAGCGAGAGGTAGCAGGCAATGGCTTTCAGTAGCAACAGTGGTAGCAGCGGCAGCAGCCCGATGGCGGAGATCAACGTCACCCCGTTGGTCGACGTGATGCTGGTGCTGCTGATCATTTTCATGATTACCGCTCCGATGCTGACCCATCGGATCCGCATCGATTTGCCGCAGCCGAACCGAAATGTCCAGCCGCCGCTGAATCCTCCTGAGCCCATCAAGCTCCGGATTGGCGCCGATGGCAGCATTACCTGGAACAGTCTGCCCGTGACCGAGGCAGAACTCAAAGCGCAGCTGGCGGTCACGGCGGTCAAGAAGCCGCAACCCGAGCTGCAGATCAATGCGTCGCCCAACGTCGAGTACCAGAATGTGGCAACGGTGCTTGCGGACGCCAAAAGTGCAGGTCTCGAGAAGATCGGCTTCGAGAACACCGACCAAGGCGATTGACGGCGGGTTGGTGACGGCGTCGCGGCCGGTGGGGTGGGGCTACCCCGTCGCGGCGCCCGCCGATCCGATGCACGGCGGACAAAAAGAGCCTAGCGATCGCGCAAGAGCGCCTGATAGGCGTTCACCGTTGGAGCCAACCCCGCATACAGGGCGTCGGCGACCAGGGCATGGCCGATCGACACCTCGGCAAGACCGGGAATGGCAGCAAGCAAATCCGGCAGATTGCCTTGATCCAGATCGTGGCCCGCATTCACGGCTAAACCGGCATGCTCGGCCCCGCGTGCACTCTTGACGCATTCTTCGAGCGCCGCCTGCCATGTGCCGCTGGCGTGTGCCGCGGCATAGGGCCCCGTGTAGATCTCGATGCGCGCGACCCCAATCTCCGCCAGCGACTGGAATTGATCCGCCCCGGCGTCCACGAAGACTGAAACCCGGCCGGCGTACAGCAGCAGATCTCGAACGACCGGCCGCAGCACCCCCATATCCCGAGGAAAGACAAACCCGTGGTCGGATGTCAGTTGCCCGTCGGCGTCCGGAACCAGTGTCACTTGATCCGGACGGGTCGCCCGTACGAGCTCGATGAGACCCGGATAGGCTCCACGCGCAGGGGCGAACGGATTGCCTTCGACGTTGAATTCGACCCGTCCGCGGCATAACGCAGCGATTTCCCGTACATCCGAGGGGCGAATATGGCGGAGGTCGGGGCGAGGATGAACAGTGATGCCGTCGGCACCTGCCTCGATGCAGGTCCGCGCAGCACGAAGTACCGAGGGTTCCGTTCCGCCCCGCGAATTGCGAAGAACGGCGATCTTGTTGACGTTGACGCTCAGCTTGGTCATGGCAGGATCTTGGGGGCAAACGAGCCGCGAATCGGGGCAGCAAGACGCAGCGCGGCCGAGGCCTGAAGCGTAGACAAACACGCGCAGCGCCACAAGGAAGCCGGGCAAAAAAAAGCGCGCCGGAGCGCGCTTTGAATCCGTGTCACACCGGGAATCACAAACGGCATAGTCACGGCAGGAGATGCGTAAGGTTCGACGCTACTCCATGCAAAAAGTTCCAGTCGACCCTGGACCCGGCGCGCTATCGCGTCCATGCGAGACCGTTGTCGCAAAACACGATCGGGCGCGGATCTCCAACGTAAGCGAGGTGACCGATCCAGGGGTGCGGCAAAGGCAGGGCCCGCAAGCGCCAAGCGGCCGCTGGGGCACCCACGTCTTCAAACCCCGCTGGCCGCCAGCCACCCTCCTCCCAGTGCATCGAAACCCGCCGGAGCCCGTGGGCGAGGCCAAGGCCGGACGCCTTGAGGACGGCTTCCTTCGCCGTCCAGAGTTGATAAAACGCGACGACCCGTTCACTCGCATCAAGCCCCGCGAGCGTGGCAGCCTCCCCGCCCGTGAAGTACCGGCTTGCCAGGGCGAGCAGGTGGGAGCGCGGTCGTGGCCACTCCAAATCCACCCCCACGGGGCAGCCTTCCAGAACGGCCAAAAGCGCATGGCCATGGCTATGACTGAGGCTGAAGTGCCAGTCGCGGCCCCCTTCGACCAACTGCGGCTTGCCGCGCGGATCGCGCGCAATCCGAAGCCGAGAGTCGTCGATGCCCAAGGTCGAAGCCAACGTCATTCGCACCCATGCCCAGCCCTCGTCGCGACTCGACCACTGCGCCATCCAGAGACGAACGGGACCCTCCACCGCGACGACACTCAGCGGATCAGCCGAGACTCGACCAGGCCCGCCACGACATCGGGATCGGCAAGTGTGGATGTATCACCCATCTGCTCAGGCGCGTTCTCCGCAATCTTCCGCAGGATGCGGCGCATGATCTTGCCTGACCGTGTCTTCGGAAGCGCCGCTGCCCACTGGATATAGTCTGGCGTTGCAATGGGACCGATCTCGTTGCGCACCCAATCGACGAGCTCCTTCGATAATGCCGGACTCGGCTTCGCGTCTGCGACAAGAGTCACGTACGCGTAGATTCCCTGACCCTTGATGTCGTGCGCGCAGCCAACCACCGCTGCCTCCGCCACTTTGGGATGTGCAACGAGCGCACTCTCGATCTCGGCCGTTCCGAGGCGATGTCCGGACACATTCAAGACGTCATCGACTCGGCCAGTGATCCAGTAATCACCATCGGCGTCTCTGCGCGCGCCATCGCCTGTGAAGTACATTCCCGGATACGTCGAGAAGTATGTCTCGACGAAGCGGTCGTGATCGCCCCACACCGTTCGCATCTGCCCGGGCCAGGAATCGAGGAGAACCAAGTTGCCCTCGCAGGCGCCTTCGAGCAGTTGGCCGGACGAATCGACAATCGCGGCCCTAACACCAAAAAAAGGCTTGCTGGCGGAACCGGGCTTCAGTCGCATCGCACCGGGCAGCGGAGAAATGAGGATCCCGCCTGTCTCGGTCTGCCACCACGTATCCACGATTGGGCAGCGCCCACCGCCGACGACATCGTGGTACCAAACCCAGGCTTCCGGATTGATCGGTTCGCCGACGCTGCCGAGCAGGCGCAGGGACGCCCGGGAAGTTGCAAGCACGGGTGCATCGCCCTCCCGCATTAATGCCCGAATGGCCGTGGGTGCGGTGTAGAAAAGCGTCACCCGATGCTTGTCGATGACCTGCCAGAACCGTCGGGCATCGGGCCACGTTGGAACACCCTCGAACATCAGCGTTGTCGCACCGTTTGCAAGCGGCCCATAGACGATATAGCTGTGGCCCGTAACCCAGCCTACGTCGGCCGTGCACCAGTAGATGTCATCCTCGCGGAGGTCAAACACGCACTCGTGCGTGTAGCTGGCGAACACCAGATACCCGCCACTCGTGTGCAGGACCCCCTTCGGCTTCCCCGTGGATCCCGACGTATAAAGGATGAACAACGGGTCTTCAGCCGACATTGCCACGGGTGAAAACTCGGCAGGTTGACCAGCGCAGACAACGTCCCAGAAGCGATCACGCGGCGAGCGCATGGCAATGGCAGAGCCGGTACGTCGAACGACCAAAACCGTTTCAACGCAGCTGGTCCCCGGACGTTGCAACGCTGCGTCCACGTTAGCCTTGAGATGAATTCGTCGACCGCCGCGAATACCTTCATCGGCGGTGATCACCATCTTGCACTGCGCATCGGCAATGCGGTTGGCCAACGAGTCAGGGGAGAATCCACCGAAGACGACCGAATGAATGGCACCGATTCGCGCGCAGGCCAGCATGGCCACGGCGGCTTCGGGGATCATCGGCAGGTAAATCGCCACGCGATCCCCTTTTCCAACGCCAAGGTTTGTCAGCGCGTGAGCGGCTTGACACACCTGCGCGTGCAGCTCCCGGTAGCTGATGTGACGGGACTCCTCTGGGTCATCGCCTTCGAAAATGATTGCCGTCTTGTCCCCGCGCGAAGCGAGGTGCCTGTCCAGACAGTTCGCGGCCACATTGAGTGCACCGTCCTCGTACCAGCGAATGCGGAAATCCCCGCGCGCAAAACTCGTGTCTTTGATGCGGGTTGGAAACCGGATCCATTCCAGCCGCCTCGCGACGGTGCGCCAGAAATCCACGGGATCGGCAAGGGACTGCGCATAGAGTCGGGAATACTCGTCAGCCTTGATTCGGGCGCGAACAGCAAAAGCCGGGTCGATCTCTCTCGGTGGGAGGTGCAAGTGGTCCATGTCAACTCCATCAGTGCGCTTCGACAAAGATTGGAAATGCCGTTGCAGCAACCTCTTGACGCTGTGCAACGCCACCCAGGAAAAGACCGTGTCCATTGCTCCGGACCAGGGAGGGCGGGCAAGAAACGGCATTTGCCCGGCCTTCATGGCCAGCGCGCGTAGTCCCCATCCGCAGGCACGACAAGCATGATGCTGGGAACCGGTCGCCACGGGCATCAATTTAATGCAGCAATGCACGACCGAGGCACGCTGCGCTGCGGCTATGATTACCGCTTTCCTGCAGATCACTCATGACTACCATAATCCGAAAACTCATCGGCGTTGTTCAGGTGGCGGGCGGTTTTTGGGGATTGTTTGAATTGCTTGGCAGGGCCGTGCAGGTGCGCCAGCCCGTCTGGCTGGTGCTGCTATTGGCCGGATCCGCGCTCTTTTTCATGACGTTGCAGGCGGGTATCTGGCTGATCCTTGGGGATGAGCGCGGTGTCCGCTGGTCCCGGTGGCTGCAATTGATGCAGATACCCATCCTCGGTACGCCATGGCTGAGCTATGGCTGGCATGCTGGCGCCGTAGCCGCCGTGGGCTTTGCGCCGGATGGCCATTGGAGCTTCGGCTATCGCGTCCCGGACACGACCTGGCAGCTTTACGTTGGTGGTCCATCGCATTGGTTTGTAGGACTGGACATCCTTGCGATCGTTTTCTTCCTGCTTCTCCAAATCACCCGGCGATGAGCACCCCCGGCTACCCGCGTGTCCACTTGGTTCCGCCTCGACTGCCGCAGCACCCTGCGATCTTCCGGCGCTCGTTGCGTAGCGATCGGCCACTCCCACCGGGAACCGTAGCCGATTTGGTCGACGCCCAAGGTCAATTCCTCGCGCGAGGATTTTGGAACGGGCACGCTCGGATCGGCTTCCGAGTGCTGACCCGAGATGTGGGTGAGGAAATTGATGCAGCGTGGCTAAGCAGGCAGATTGAGACGGCCTGCGAACATCGTGCCCGCCTCGGGCTCGACGCCAACGACGCCGCCGTACGCCTCGTACACGCTGAAGGGGACGGCCTCCCGGGCCTCGTCGTCGATCGATATGCCGATCTTCTGGTGATCGAGTACTTTGCCGCCGGCATGTGGAAGCAGCGTTCGGCCATTGAAGCCGCGTTGCTGCACCGGTATCCGCAAGCATCCGTCTACGGCTTTGCCGAGACGCACGTGCAAAAGCAGGAAAGCTTCGACTGCGTTCCATCAGCGGTGCCGGCGCCACGTCGCGTCATCGAACAGGGAATCACCTACAACGTGCAGCCGGGGACCCGGCACAAGACCGGGTTTTTCGTTGATCAGCGAAACAATCGTGCGTTGCTCGGCATGTGGGCACGCGGTCGCATGCTGGATGTCTGCTGCAACACAGGGGGCTTCGCACTGGCGGCCGCGCGCGCCGGATGCGAAGTCACAGGCATCGACAATGATGCCGGTGTCCTCGATCTGGCTCGGGCGAATGCCGCCGCGAACGCACTGGACGCGACCTTCGTTGCGGCGGATCTCTTCGCCTATCTCGAGCAGGCGCTTGCACAAGGACGCCAGTGGGACACGCTGGTCCTTGATCCGGCCAAATTGACGCGTGATCCCGCCAAGATTCCACAAGCACTGCGAACCTACGTCGCGATGAACGCGCTGGCGATGCGCGCGCTGACTCGTGGAGGCTTGCTATTGAGTTGTTCGTGCACCGGCCTCGTTGACGAGCCGGCATTTCTCGAGGCGCTGCGTCGGGCCGCAGCTCTTGCGGGGCGAATCCTGCAGGTAACCCATGTGGGTGGAGCGGGCCCCGACCACCCCTGGCGTATTGATGCACCCGAGAGCCGATATCTGAAGGCGGTGTTTGCCCGGGTCCTTTAGCGCGGCATTGCGCAGGCGGCATGCGCATCATTGCGTTCGCAACGACTCGCGGCATTGCGCATAATCGACGGAACCGCGCTGACCGAAGTCTCGATGATGGTTCACTTGACATTGCTCCAGCAGGTGCTGGCCGTAGGCTCGGGCATGGTCGTCGGCTTCTCGCTGGGCCTGATTGGTGGCGGAGGCTCCATCCTGGCGGTTCCGCTATTGCTGTACGTCGTGGGCTATGCCAATCCGCATGTGGTCATTGGCACCACCGCCCTGGCCGTCTCCATGAGCGCCTATCTCAACCTGGTTCCACACGCGCGAGCGGGCAATGTGCGATGGCGCCCGGGCGTCCTGTTTGCCATCGCCGGCGCCATCGCAGCCTTGGCAGGATCGCAGCTTGGCAAGGCAATGGACGGGCACAAGCTGCTCTTCCTCTTTGCAATTCTCATGTTGGTCGTCGCCTATCTCATGACGCGACCGCGAGCCGAATACGAAGGCGGCAGCCGCCATGCATCGTCTGTGCGCGAAGCACTCTGGCTCGTAGGCGTTGGTGGTGCCGCGGGGTTGCTTTCCGGTTTCTTTGGCATCGGCGGCGGATTCCTGATCGTGCCGGGTTTGATGCTCGCGACGGGCATGCCTATCCTCTCGGCGATCGGCACGTCGCTTTTCTCGGTGGGCACATTCGGCTTGACCACCGCGCTCAGCTACGCGTGGTCGGGGCTGCTGGATTGGCGAGTCGCCCTTTTGTACATCGTGGGTGGGATCGTCGGTGGCTGGCTGGGTGCGCGCCTGGCGACGCGGATCAGCCGAAACAAGAAGGCGCTCAACTGGGTTTTCGCCGCGATCGTGGCATTGACGGCCGTCTACATGCTTTACCGAAACCTGTCGGCCTTTCAATTGTGAGCGACGCCGGCCCAGGCTCCTCGCAGATGTCGGGTTCAGCATGGGCCATTCTGGTCGCGCTGAGTCTCATTTGGAGCTACAACTGGATCGTGATGAAGCAGGCCCTGGCCTACGCAGGGCCCTTTACCTTCTCGGCATTGCGATATGCGGGAGGGACAGCGGTCCTCTTCTGCGTGTTGTGGGCACGAGGGGCCAGGCTGACGCCGCCGCCCTTCTGGCCGACCCTGGGCATCGGCTTGACGCAAACGGCCGGCTTCCAGGCCCTGGTCCAGTGGGCCCTGGAGTATGGCGGTGCAGGCAAAACCGCACTGCTGGCCTACACGATGCCATTTTGGGCCATTGCATTGGCCTGGCCGCTGTTGCACACGCGACCCGACCGGAGGCAGTGGCGCGCGATCGGACTCGCTGCCGCAGGTCTGTTTCTGGTGGTCGCCCCATGGCAGGCGATCGGATCCATGGCGAGCGTGCTGCTGGCTTTGGCGGGCGGCTTCAGCTGGGGTGCTGGCACGGTCCTCGCCAAGCGTCTATTCCTGCGGCATCCAGATGCCTCGTTGCTCGGCGTCAGCGCCTGGCAAATGCTCTACGGCACCGTTGCGCTGGTGCTTCTCGCATGTCTTATACCCCAGCCACCCGTGAGCTGGGCGCCCCCGCTAATCGGCGCACTCGCCTACAACGTCCTGCTCGCGTCCGGATTGGGATGGTCACTTTGGCTGCTCCTGGTGCAGCGGCTGCCGGCGCATATCGCCAGTCTTACGAGCCTCGCAACGCCACTCCTGGGGGTATTCCTGGCGTGGCTCATCCTGCAAGAGCGGCCCGGGCGGTGGGAATTCGCCGGCATGGCCCTGATCGTTGCAGCCTTGCTGGAATTGCGCCGCCGATGAGCCGGGGCGCCCCAAGCCACTGCTCGCATCGCCCTGCGGCTTTGCGTCCGCTCCGGTAAACCGCACATGCTCAATCGATTGTGGCTGGGATTCTTTGTTGCGGCGATGTTGGCCGCGCTGGCGCGTTGGGGAATCGCGGGCGACGCCGCGGTCTTCGGCGCGATGGTCGACAGCCTATTTTCAATGGCAAGGCTCTCCGTCGCGGTGATGGTGCTGCTCTTCGGCTTGCTGACGCTGTGGCTCGGCATTCTGCGGATTGCCGAACAGGCGGGTCTCGTGACCATGCTGGCGCGCGCGCTGGGGCCGTTGTTTCGTCGATTGATGCCCGAAGTGCCCGAAGGGCATCCCGCGATCGGCTTGATTACCCTGAACTTCGCAGCCAATGTCCTGGGCCTCGACAACGCAGCCACCCCCATTGGACTGCGCGCGATGCACGCATTGCAGGAGCTCAACCCCAGTCGCGACACCGCCAGCAATGCACAAATTCTTTTCCTTGTGTTGAACGCTTCCTCGCTGACGCTTCTACCCGTAAGCATCTTCATGTATCGCGCCCAGCAGGGCGCCGCAGATCCGACGCTCGTCTTTTTGCCGATCTTGATTGCGACCAGTGCATCCACGATCACCGGGTTGCTGAGCGTAGCCTTCATGCAGCGATTGCGCCTCTGGGACCCCGTCGCCCTGGCGTACCTCGGCGGCGGCGGACTGCTCCTCGGTGGACTGCTCGCGTTCCTATCGGCGCTATCCGCCACCGCGCTCGCCAGCGTGTCGGCGCTCGCAGGCAATCTCGTGCTGATGGCGGTCATCGTGGCGTTTCTAGTGGCCGGGGCCCTGAAGCGCGTACCGGTCTACGAAGCTTTCATCGAAGGGGCCAAGGACGGGTTTGGTGTTGCGCGCGACTTGTTGCCCTACCTGACGGCCATGTTGTGCGCCGTCGGCGTGCTTCGCGCCTCGGGTGCCTTGGGCTACGCCCTCGACGCCATTCAGTATGTGGTCCGGGGACTCGGCTTGAACAGCGCCTTCGTGCCCGCCTTGCCAACTGCGCTGGTCAAGCCGTTCTCGGGTAGCGCGGCGAGGGCCATGCTGATCGAAACCATGCACCATTACGGTGTCGACAGTTTCCCGGCGCTGGTTGCAGCGACCCTGCAAGGCAGTACGGAAACCACTTTCTACGTTGTGGCCGTGTATTTCGGCGCGGTTGGAATCCGGCGCGTGCGCCACACCGTTGGTTGCGCCTTATTGGCCGACCTCGCTGGCATTGTTGCTTCCATCGCTGTCTGCTACTGGTTCTTCGGGGCCGCCGCACACCGCTAACCGCCTCGTCAATGCCGGGGTTCGCCGGCGACCAGCTCGGCGCGCATCGCGCGCAATTTGCCCTTGATGGTCGCTTCGTCCGCAGCACCCGTACGCAGCAGCATCCGTTGACCAATGGATAGCCCTTGCAGAGCAGGATTCGCAAAATTCCACGTGCCGTGTGGTCCCCGAACCAGACGGGGCGGCGTTGCGCGATCCGGCGCGGCCAGCAGGTTGTCAATCGTCGCGATCAATCGGTCGTTGAAGGCTCCGTGAGGATATCCGAGGCCCTGGTAGGCTTGTTGGAAGAGCGGATACATGCTCCGGTACCACGCGACGAGTGCGCCGACGGGTACCGAGTCGATCAGTTGCACGTATGGCTCGTACCGCGTGGCGTTCCCGTAGGCAATGTCGGCATGGCCATCTGCGGTGGAAACCTGGAACGCACCGGATGGTCGATGAACCGGGAGAATGCCCTCGCCGAGCGAGCGGCCTGGCAAGGCGATGACTGTGGCGACGATGTGTTGAATCAAAAGGGGCGGCCGGAGCAGCTTCCCTAGGGCCGAGGCGCCAGGCAGTGCGGTGAGCGAATGCATGATCGCGCCGTCGTCACTGAGCGCGGGGAGCGGTGCGACGGCGGATGTCGCCGGCGAGGGGGCCCTCTCGGCATGCACCGTTCCGGATGCTGCCGTGGGGGCGGCGGTTTGGACCGCATGCGTTCGGGCCGTGGCGGCGACGCGCTGCCGTGCGTAATAAATCCAGCCACCCAGTGCCAGCGCGGCAATGAGGACGACGACGATCCAGAACCAGCTCCTATCCTCGGTCATGATGGTCTCCGCACAGCTGATTCAGGTTGGAGCGATGTTGCCATCGCGAGTTCCCTTCAGCGCCATGCGGGTCCACGCAGCACGCGTACGGGCAGCAGGAACAGGGCTGACAGAAGGGCAAGAGCACCGCCAACCGCGATGCCAACCATGCGGAAGGGCAAAAGAAGCAGCCACACGATCGGGTACAGGACGAGCGCCACGAGTGCGATCGGCCAGCAAAGCACGAGGAGGATGAGCCAGGCCATGAACGTGAACATCTCGGCAACCTCGAATCCCGGGGATGCCATCGTCGCGCGTTATGGCTCCAAATTCGAGTCCCCGTGGACAGACCGATGCATTCAATCCGGCGATGAAGCGCGTTCGCCAAGGATCAGGGTTTGCAGTCGTTCGCGGAGGTATTCAAAGTAGCGATCGATATAGCTGATCCCATTTTCGTCATCGAGCAGGAAGGGATTCATCAGCGTGTGGCGCAGGATCAGCAGACGATCCGCATCCGCATCGTCGTCACGGATGCTGCAGGCATCGATCCCCAGCGTATCGAGGATGCCCAGGAGGGCATCCCGACCCAGCAGGTCGCTGCGCAACGTCGTGCTCGACGTGAAGAACGCATGCGCTTGCACCGTGCTGCCACGGGTCATGCGCAGTGGTTCGAGGAATGTCCGCAGCCAGCGATTGGCCTGCCGCAAGTCCCTGTTGCCAACCGGGTTGATCGCGAGGCAGACAAGATTGCTCTCGGGTGGGTAGGGGATGCAGACGCGCGCCTGTCCTGCGACTTCGCCGATAAAGCGCTGCGCGCGGTCGACGAAGGCCTCCGTTGCAAGAATGGTCTGACGCACCAGCCGCCCGAAGTGCCGATGGTCCAACGGCATCACTTGATGCGTCACATAGGCCGCTGCCGCGGCCGCGCCCGGCTTTGAGCCTTCGGGAATATAGCGTCCAAGCTGGCGAAAGCGGGAGAAATAGTCGTCGTCCACTTGGTGGTCGAACACGTAGTCGGCTGATTCTGCGAGCAACGCCATGGCACGCTGATCGTGGCAGACAAACGCTCCGACGCCGTACGCCAGATACCCAAGCTTGTGCGGGTCGACGGTGACCGAATCGACCCCGGCGAGTGCAGAGAGTGCGGCGTAGGTCCTCTCACCAGGGAACCGGGCGTATTCCTTGGAGACATCGCCACGCGGTCTGATGGTCCCATCCTCCTCGCGCAGCACCGTTGCGAGATATCCCCCCCACGCAGCATCGACATGCACGGCAAAGCCACAGCCGCGTCCAGTTGCTGCATCGCGAAGCGCCAGAAGCTCATCCAGAGGGTCGATCGTGCCGAATTCGGTACTTCCCAGCACCGCAACCGCCAGGAGCGGGCTCTTGCCTTGGCGTTCCAGATCAGCGAGCTCGCGCTCGCACGCACGCATATCCAGGCGCATTCCCCGCGTCGGGAGCAGCCGAAGCTGGTCGCGGCCCATGCCGAGCAACTTCAAACCCTTGGCCCAGGAATAGTGGGCGGTCACTGGTGCGAGAACCGGGGCGGGTTCCAGCGTGGGATGCCGGGCGAAGAAGCGTGCCTCGCCAAGCTGCTCGATGCGTTCACCAACCAGGCGCCGTTGCCACATGCTGCGCTCGGTCGCATCCCGCGTGCCCAGCCAGCGCAGCCATTCATCCAGCAGAGCGATCGACTGCCGGGGAGTAAGGCGGAAAGCAGACCGATCGTCTTCGGGCAGATCAAGACCCGGCGGCGCAATTTGACGCAGCGCCACGGGAAAGGACTTGAGCGCCCGAGCGAGGCGTAGGGCTTGCAGATTCGCGATCGTGCCGCCCGAGGTCAAGTGGCCGAAGGCGCACGCAACGTCAGCGGGATCACTCGCAAACCCAAGCATGCGAGCCAATTGCAAACCGACCTGAATCTCGAGATCGATGGTGACAGGTGCTGCCTCCGCGCTGACGTTGTTTGGGTTGTAAGGCAACGCCAGCATCTGCGCTGCCAAGCCAGGCAGGAGCAGATCCGAGACCATGTGGCCGAGGTAGCGGGGACTGTGGAACGGCACGGAACGCTTGAGCGCGGCTGACAGCGCATGCAGTTCGCGGCGCATGCGCGCCTCGAACGCGAGGAACTCGGGTTGCTGTGCTGCGCGCGTGGGAATCGGCGGAGGATCATCCGGATGCACATTTCGCCGCCAGTAAACGTGGTCGCGCATGAATTCGACGAGGAGCTTTTCCAGGAGTGCGTCGTTTTCACCGTAAGGCCCGAGGAACGCTGGGTATAGGTAGGGATCAGTCATCGCGATGCGGCGTCATTCAGGCAAGGGGCATGCCGCGATCAACGTGGCGATCGACGCGGCCGCCCGATTCTGGCCGCGTCAGCTGGCCGGTGGTTTGATCCGGGTCAATCGCCATCGCCGGACACCGCCCGTGATGCCATCACCAAGCCGGATACCCTTGCCGACGAGGCTGGGCGCGTTCTGATCCGTGGATCGGGCCCGCTCAGCGACCCTGGTCGCGGTGTGCGGTTTTCGGCGAGAGCGCCATCCAGGCACGCAACGCAAGGATCGCCGCAGCGGTCTCGATGAGGGCTGCCGGGATCCATGTAATCAGGCCGCCGTATACCTGATCGGTCATTGCGCTGGTATCGAAGGCGCGCCCGCAAATGGAGAAAATCGGGTACAGGTCGACGTGGCTAAAGGTGATGAAGGCACCAACCAGGATCTGGGGTGTCATGCTCAGCAATGGTGAAAGAACGCGAGCGCCAGGGGCCATCCGTGCTGGCGGGCGCGGCCGATGGTCGAGGACGAGGCTCCAGTAAATCAAGCCGCTTGCCAGCATCGAGAAATTCATGATCCGATAGAGGTGCACATCCAGCATTGCAAGGGTCATCATCTGTGGGATGAGCCAGAAGATCACCACAGCAATGAACAGCAGGGTTGCCAGTAACGGGGAAAATACGATGGCCAATGTCACGCGCCAGACCCGGCTACGGCGCAACGGCCGAATGATTCGAGCTCGGTGCCTGACGGCTAGCGCCGAGCGCCATACTGGCAGAGGGCGGCCGAGAACGATGAGCAGCGGGACGACGTGATGCAGAACTACTTGTTGGATGCGGTCGACGCTGAACTGATGGAGTGCGTAGAAATCAAAATGCGTGAACGAGGCGATGTACAACAGCCCCATCCCCCCCCAGAAACTCGTGCGGCGTGCAACGGACACGGGTCGCTGGCGTGACCCTCGCGCAAAGAGCAGCGCAGCGACCAGCCACGTCACGAATAGGAAGCTCGAGAAATCGTAGGGAATGAACCAGTGCATCGCGGTCCGTACAGGTAACCTAGGTTGGCCGGAATGGCTACGCTGGCGGGCACGCCTCGGCCTAGCGATCGCCGCAACGAGCACAGAAGGCGATCGAGTCCAGATCCACGTTGCCGCCCGAAAGTATCAATCCGACGCGTTTCCCGGCAAAGCGCTGGGGCAGGGACAGTACCGCAGCCAGAACCGTCGCACTGGATGGTTCAACGACCTGTTTGAGATGTCGCCAGAGGAGCCGCATGGCTTGGCGCACATCATCGTCGTCAACCGTGATTACGTCGGTTCGCCCGTTGCGAAGGATATCGAAATTGGGGACGCCTATTCCGGCGCGAAGTCCATCGCATATCGTCTGGGGACGGAGTTCCGTAACGCGATGGCCGGACGCCAGTGATCGCGCTGCGTCATCGGCGCCGGCCGGCTCCGCAAGGACCAACTGACACTGGGGCGCAATCGCCGCGAGCGTGAGCGCGGTGCCCGCCGCCAGTCCGCCCCCGCCCACGGGAACGACCAAGGCATCGAGACCGCCCACGAAGTGGAGCAATTCCAATGCGGCGGTTCCCTGGCCAGCGATGACCGATGGATCCTCATAGGGATGAACGAGGGTGAGGCCAAGCTCCGACTGAAGCCGCGCGCAGCCTTGCTCGCGGGCGGCCAACGTCGGTGCACAGCGGTGCAAAGTGGCCCCCGCCCTCTGGATCAGGTCGATCTTGCTGCGCAACGCGCCATCCGGGACCACCACATGAGCAGGAATGCCACGACTGAGCGCGGCCAATGCCAGAGCCGCGCCGTGGTTGCCGGAAGAATGCGTGAGAACCCCGTGCGCTGCCTCTGTCGGATCCAGGGCCCATACCGCATTGCAGGCACCACGAAACTTGAACGCACCCCCGCGTTGAAGCTGTTCGCACTTGAAGTGCAATTCAGCGCCGCACAATGAATCCAATTCGGTTTCCCGAAGAACGGGTGTAACGCGGGCATGCGGGGCGATTCGTGCTGCGGCATCAAGAATGTCGTTGAATCCAGGTCTCTGCATGGTGGGAATCCACGGTGGTGTTTGGCGATCATGCCGCAAGCGGCTTCGGCACGGTTGCCACGCGTGGCCACCCGTCCGGATTTAACGACAACGTCACTGCAAGGCCTTGCGCAGACGCTAATCTTGTCCATCTTTTGCCCGTGGACTGACCCATGAAGCACCCTGAAACGGCCAGTGACGATGTACCCCAGCCCAAGACCCGACTTTCCGATTACCGAGCACCGGCTTGGCGCATCGTCGAGGTGGAACTGGAGTTCGACCTCGACATTTCGCTGACCGAGGTGCGGGCGCGACTCCGCCTGGCGGCTGCGACTCCCGTTGCCGAGCCATTGCGGCTGGATGGAGAGGCGTTGAGGTTGATCGAGATCGCGGTTGACGGTCGACCGCTTTCGGTGGGCGATTACGAACATGACTCGCGGGGATTGGTGCTGTCGGCGTTGCCCAACCAGTGCATCGTGGAGACTCGGGTTCGTATCGAACCGTCCGCCAACACCGCACTGCAGGGCCTGTACCTGTCGGGGACTGCCGAGGAAGGATTCCTGCTTACCCAGTGCGAGGCCGAGGGTTTTCGGCGCATCACGTTCTTTCCCGACCGACCCGATGTGCAGACACGGTACACAGTGGAACTGCGGGCCGACGCGAAACGCTTTCCCGTCCTCCTGGCAGGAGGCAATCCGGCCGGTGCAGGGCCACTGCCCGATGGACGCCATTTCGCGCGGTTTGTGGACCCTCATCCGAAACCGAGTTACTTGTTCGCCCTTGTTGCAGGCCGCCTTGAGCGTCTCGGCCGGCAAGTCACGACGGCGGAAGGGCGCAATGTCCAGCTGAATTTATGGGCGGAGGCGCAATCGATCGACCAGTGCAGGTTCGCCCTCGATGCTCTGGAGCGTGCGATGCGCTGGGATGAGCGCACGTATGGCCGCAACTATGATCTTGAGGTGTTCCATGTCGTCGCGACCCAGGACTTCAACATGGGAGCGATGGAGAACAAGGGACTCAACATCTTTAACGCGAAATATCTCCTTGCGGATCCGGACACGACGACGGACGAGGGCTTCCGAGCGGTGGAGGCCGTCGTGGCCCACGAGTATTTCCACAACTGGTCGGGCAATCGCGTGACGTGTCGGGACTGGTTTCAGCTGTCGCTGAAGGAGGGATTCACGGTGTTCCGCGAACAGTGCTTCAGTGCTGACATGCATTCGCAGGCACTGAAGCGCATCGAGGACGTGTCCATGCTGCGTCGAACCCAGTTCCCCGAGGATGCCGGGCCGCTCGCCCATCCCGTGCGACCTGTGGAATATGCAGCCATTGACAATTTCTACACTGCCACCGTCTACGAAAAAGGCGCGGAGCTTGTGCGAATGCTGGCGGCTCGGCTGGGACCCGAAGCGTTTCGGCGTGGGACGGACCTTTACTTTGCGCGGCACGATGGCGGCGCTGCGACCATAGAGGACTTCCTGGCGGCGCTCGGGGAGGCTGCAGGCACCGACTTGCATCCATACCTTGCGTGGTATGCGCAGGCTGGAACGCCGCGACTGTCCGTGCGCTGCCATCACGACGCCGAGCGCCGCCGCTACGTGTTGCGACTCGCCCAGCACACACCGCTGACGCCGGGACAGCCGCACAAGTTGCCGTTGCCGATCCCGATCAAGCTGGCGCTGTTCACGCGCGATGGCCGCATGCTGCCTCTGCGATTGACAGGCGAGGCAGGTCCTCAGGGCGAAGAGCGGGTCATTGAATTGCGCGATGCAGCCGCGGAATGGGTGTTCGAGGACGTTCCGGTTCCTGTCGTGCCTTCGCTTCTTCGTGGTTACTCGGCACCGGTGATTCTCGAATGTGCCTTGCCACCCGATGACATTGCCTTGCAGTTAAGGCATGACCCCGACGGCTTCAACCGGTGGGAGGCTGGGCAACACCTCGCGCGCGAGGCCTGGCGGGCGATCCTCGCGGGCCTGTCCCATAACGCTGCCCTGGCGGCATGGACGGCAACGCTGGAGACCTTGTTCGGTTCGACCGATTTCGCCGATGTCGCATTGCTGGCCGATCTCATGACCCCCCCGGCGATCGCCGAACTCGAGGGGTTGGTCGATCCCCATGACCCGGACGGGGTGCATGCTGCGCGCGAGGGAGTCGAAAACGCACTGGCGGCTGCCTTGGGTGCGGACGCTCTCGCCGGGCGGTATGCCCAGCTAGCGTCCACGGAGGAAGCTTCCGTGGAAGCCCTGGCGCAGGGCAGGCGTCGGTTGCGGCGCCGGGTGCTGGATCTCTGGGTTCGCACCGATCCTGCGTCGGCGCTGGCGGCGGCCCAAGCGCAGTTCGAGGGTGCGCGTACGATGAGTGATCGCCTTGCGGCGCTGCGCGTGCTGGTTCGATACGGTACGAGTGCGCAGCGTTCGATCGTGCTGCGCGCATTCCGAGCGCGGTATGCACATCAACCGCTGGTTCTGGACAGTTGGTTTGCGATCCAGGCCGAGGTGCCGGGGCATGGGGCGCTGGAAACGGTGCAGGCGTTGTTGGGCGATCCCGCATTCACGTTGCGCAACCCGAACCGCGTCCAGGCGCTTCTGGGCACATTTGCACGCCAGAATCGGACCGGCTTTCATCGTGCCGACGGCGCAGGCTATGTCTTGCTGGCTGAGCAGTTGCGATTGCTGGATCAGCTCAATCCCCAGACGGCGGCGCGTCTTGCGACGGCGTTCAATGGATGGTCACGGCTCGAGGAAGGCCGCCGCGCACTCGTTCAGCAATGCCTGCAAGGATTGGTGGCGACTCCCCACTTGTCCGTCAATCTCTCGGACATCGTCCGACGCTGTCTCGAAGGCTGAGCGAGTGGCGGGCAGACTGCCAGCCAGCGGCTTTGCCGTCACGCCGGCTGGCGGCGCCGCGCCATCGCGCCCGGCGCCGCATGGCCGGAGCAGCGTTATGCCGGTAGATGCTCCAGCGTTTCATTGAGCTTCTGCATGCGCGCATGGATTTGCGGCAGCAATTTGGCGCGGTCTTCCTCGCGGCGCTGCTTCAATGCATCGAGCGCCAACTCAAGCGTGCCGACTTCGACCATCAGGTCGTGGCGCTGGCGGATCAGGTTGAAATCAAGGCCAATGGCGGTCATGGCTCATCCTCCGGGTACACGGGAGATGAAGCACGACTCGTGCCAAGGCATCAGGATGAACACAGACTGCATCGGAATCGGCATGAAGCCGCATCTTTCTTGACACTGCGGGTCACCGGATGACACCGTGTGCCCGCAGGCGCGTGTTACAGGGTGTTACACGCCGCCCAGTCGAATTGCAGCGTTTCTGGCGCCCGGCATCAAGGTCATCCTGGATTCCCCCTGTTCCTGTGACCGCCGGGCGCCAGATCTTCCCTTGGGCCCGTCCGCGCAGCGGGCAACCGCCTTGCCACAACGAAAACGGCCCGGGCAAGCCCGGGCCGGTGCTTCCTTCCATTCCCGCGCGACCGGCCCCTGAATTCCGGTCTAGGCGTGCTCGCGAACGCGTTGCGGAACGGAAGTGCGACAATGGTGCAGCAGGTTCCATGCCATGAACGGGCCTCGTGGGCCGGGCGCCACTGGCCGGTGCCGGTCGGGGAATGCCGGGTCGTTGGGTGCAGCCATGGGGGACGGGCTGGCGGATCGCTCGCCGAGGAAGGCTTCGCTGCAATGTGTTCCGCGTGCGTCAGGTCCACGAAGAAGAATCAAAGCGCCTGGGAGTGGATGGTGGCATCCGCTCCGCGCCAGCCCAATGCCCCGCTTGTGATAGGTGAAGCGCAATGAACGTCTTTGACGTGATCGTGGTTGGTGGTGGTCACGCCGGTAGCGAAGCCGCGCTTGCTGCGGCGCGCTCCGGCGCGCGTACGCTCCTGCTTACGCACAACATCGAGACGCTGGGCCAGATGAGCTGCAATCCAGCGATCGGCGGCATCGGCAAGGGCCACCTGGTGCGCGAAATTGAGGCGATGGGCGGGCTGATGGGACGGGCGGCCGACGCCGCGGGCATACACTGGCGTACCCTCAATGCGTCCAAGGGACCCGCCGTGCGGGCGACGCGTTGCCAGGCTGATCGGGCGCTCTACAAAGCCCATGTCCGGCGTGTGCTCGAAGGCACTCCGAATTTGCGCATCTTCCAGACGTCGGTTGAAGACGTCCTGTTGGACCATGGTCGGGCGATTGGCGTGCGCGCGGCCATGGGCATGGACTTTCACGGTCGCAGCGTGGTGCTTACCGCCGGAACGTTCCTGGCTGGCCGCATCCACGTTGGTCTTGAACAGCAGGGTGGTGGTCGAGCGGGAGAGGCCCCTGCGCAGCGCCTCGCGGAGCGGCTGCGTGAATTGGCGCCTGGCGTGGGCCGGCTCAAAACCGGCACGCCGCCACGCCTGGATGCCCGTACCGTTGATTTTGGCGTGATGACTCCGCAGCCAGGCGATTCACCGTTGCCCTGCTTCGCGTTGGAGGGGCGGCCGACACCCCCACCCCGCCAAGTCTCTTGCTACATCACGCATACGCGCCCGGAAACCCACGCCATCATTCGGTCCGCGTTGGACCGGTCACCGCTCTATACCGGTCGCATCGAAGGCGTGGGTCCTCGTTACTGCCCTTCCATCGAAGACAAGGTCACCCGATTCGCGGATCGGGATCGGCATCAGATTTTCATTGAACCCGAAGGCCTGGAGAGCGGCGAGCTTTATCCCAACGGCATTTCCACGTCGTTGCCCTTTGATGCGCAGCTCGCCCTGGTGCGCAGCATTCCGGGGCTGGAACACGCCGAGATCACGCGACCGGGCTACGCCATCGAATACGATTACTTTGACCCGCGTGGACTCTGGCCATCGCTGCAGTGCAAAGCCATCGAGGGCCTCTTCTTCGCCGGACAGATCAATGGGACGACGGGCTACGAAGAGGCTGCGGCGCAAGGGCTCGTGGCCGGCGTGAATGCCGCGCGGTTGGCGCAAGGGCAAATGCCTTGGTCGCCTGGCCGGGATGAGGCTTACATGGGTGTGCTGATTGACGATCTGGTGACCCTTGGCACGGGCGAGCCCTATCGCATGTTCACCTCTCGGGCCGAACATCGACTGCATTTGCGCGAGGACAATGCGGACTTGCGCCTCGCCGACGTGGCCTTGTCCTTGGGTTTGATCGACAAGCAGCGACACGCGCAGACCATGCGCAAGCGAGAAGCCATCGAGGGCGAGAAGGCCCGGCTGTCGGCGCTCCGCGTGAGTCCAGGCAATGTCCTTGGTGTCGCGCTGGCGGGGTACGCCATTCCATTGACTCGCGACACCACGGCCTTGGATCTGCTGCGGAGACCCGAGCTGAACTATGTGGAGTTGATGGGGATCGAGGGATTTGGGCCAGGCGTCAACGACGCCGGGGTTGCCATGCAAATCGACGTGCAGGCGCGCTATGCCGGTTACCTTGATCGCCAGCGCGAGGAGAGCGAACGCGTTCGGCGGCAGGCGGACATGCCCATTCCGAAGGACTTTACGTACGATGACGTGCGTGGTCTGTCCGCCGAGGTCACCGCCAAGTTGAGCCAGATCCGGCCGCAAACCATTGGGCAGGCTGGACGCATCAGCGGCGTGACGCCGGCCGCGATTGCATTACTGCTGGTCCACCTGAAACGTCGCGGGCGCGCAGCCTGAGTGCTGGCGCCCGCAGCGAGAGGCTTCAGAAGCGAAGTTCCAGCGACCCGTAGATCACTCTCGGCGTGCCGGGCAATGCCAGCGTGTAACCGGCCACGGGCGTGGCATAGAGGCCGCCGGCAGATATCTCCTCAAATGCGTTGTACTGCTTGCCCAGGGCATTGAGGAGCTCGACTTCCACGCGCACGTCGTCCCCCCATGCGCGGGGCAGCGCGGCAGCCACCGCAACGTTCAGCAAACCGTAGGATGGCATGGTTTGCTCACTCGGCGCCCCCGCGTTGTTGTCAAAAACGTGCTGGGTCCCGACGTACTGCCACCAAGCGCGAGGCATCAGAACGACGCCATCGCCCATCGGTGCACGCCATGCCACCCCGGCGTTGAACGTCGTGTCCGGGACATAGGAGACGGGCAGACCGTTGTAGTTGGTACCGTTGAAGGCGTAATGATTGAAACGCGCGTGCTCGAAGCTGGCATTGGCATAGATTTTCGCGTTGCCGAGGGCACCTTCCCCACTCAGATTCACGCCGCGGTATATCGAATCGCCGGTGCCGAGGCCCAGGAACTGGCCATTGCCACTGGAGACGCCGATGAACTGGTTGCTGAAGTGCAAGTGGAAGTAGTTGACGTTGATGAGCACGTCTCGGAACGCGGCCACTGTCGCCCAGTGGGCCTTGATGCCCGTCTGCCACTCCAGGCCGCGTTCAAGAATATCGCCCCCCACGGGTTGCTTCTGGTACAGGCCGCCGCCGCCGCCTACTTGCGGTAGCCGGTACGCAACCGACCAGTTGCCATAGAGCGCGAGCCAGCGGAGGGGCTGCCAGCGCACGCTCAAGGACGGCTCAAGTCGGTCGTAATTGGTGCTGGTGGCTGGGAGCTTGCCCTGATCATTCTGCGGGTAGAGCGCGTAGGCCTGGGCAAAGTCCACGTTGCCGCGGGGATAGTAGTCCGTGTGAAAACTAACCGCGCGCAGACCGGGGGTGATGCGGAGCCCATGGAGCGGCGTGATCGCGTCCTGCACGAAGGCAGCCAGATTGGTCACGTACCAGTAGTCGCTTCGGTAGTGGTCATTCGGCACAAGGTACGAGCCGAAATATGGCGGCAAGGGGCTGTAGAAAGCATTTCGGGAGTTGTACGTGCTGTTGATCACGTAGCCGCCCAGAGCGATGTCGTTGTAGGGCAAGTCCAGTTCGGCCCAGAGTTTGTCACCGTAGCTCTTCGTGTAGGGATTGTTGTACTCATAGAGGTTGCTGGCACCGGCCACCCAATTGTTGAAATGCTTGTGAAGGCGGTTGCCTTTGCGGTACCAGAGCAGGTTGTGAAGCGTGGTGCTGTCGTCAAGTCGGAGGTTCTGACGGGCATACAGCAGCCATGCGCGGTTGTAGTCGTTCTTAGCCCACACGTTTTCGTTGACCGCGCTGTAGAAGCCGGTCGTCTGTTGGCTCAGCAGCGGGCCCGGGATGGGGTTGCCGTTGGCGTCCTGGCCATTGACCGTGAGTCCGGGCACGGGTGCAACCGGGATGGGTGTTGGCCGCCAGCCATGCCCGCTGCCGACATAGCCGCCGAAACTGACACTGCCATCCGCGAACGTCTTCCGGGTCTTGAGATAGGCTGCAAAGTTCTTGCTCGGCCACGCGTAGCCGTCGGGCGAGCGGCGGAAGTTGTCCGCCTCTCCCACGCCGCCAGCGAGCACCGTCTCCCAGCCGCCTAGCGTGCCCGTCTGTGCGCTGAAGAAGAGATTGCGCGTGTTATCGCTGCCGTAGGTCAGCTTCAGGCTCCCTCCCGGCGTCGCTTCCGGCTGCAGGGGTACAAAAGCGATTCCGCCACCGATGTTGTTGAACCAGCGGTCGACGGGGTCGCCTGGACCATATGTGAGCCGGATGCCCGCAATCATGCCCATCTGCGGCAGCAACGAGGATTGCCAGAGTCCGGTCACGGGATTGGCCATCGGGACGCCATCGAAGCTGACGCCTACACTGCCATCGTCAATGGTCCCGCCCGAAAAGCCGCCCCAGCCTTGCTTGATCCCGTTGATGCTGATTTGATATTTCGTACTGCCCGTTGCGCCATAGCTGCTGACGGCGACACCGGGTGCATAGGCGAGCGCCTGGGCCGCGCCGGCCACGGGTCCTGCGGCGGCGATTTGGTCTCGATTCAACACCTTGTCGCCCAAGGCCGACTCGAAAAGCGCACGATTGCCCAGATTGCGCCGCTCGACCCCGCTGGGCGCGACCGCCTTGCCTTTGACCACGATACGCTGCAATTGCTCCGCGGACTGGACGCTGGGCCTCGGTCCCGACCCGGCAGCGTGGGCCGTGGGTAGGCTCAATGCGAGGGTGATGGCCAGCGAGAGCGGACGCCGAACGTGCAGACGCGGGAGGGAACTGGTCATGTTGACTCTCAGTGAGGGGACAGTCCCTTCATGCTGTGCGTCGGGCATGGCGGTGCCATTGCAGTGGACTGGCGAAGTCCACAGGCATTTGTGATGTCGGTGTAAGGCGTGCCCCGCCGGGTGCGGGCACGCGACGGGCTCGGATCGTCAGCCCATGCCGCCGTTGATGCCAATCGTCTGTCCGTTGATGTAGCCGGCCGCATCGGAGCAGAGGAACGCAACAAGGGAAGCCACTTCCAAAGGGGTCCCTGCCCGCTGGGCAGGCACCAGTGCGCGGACGTCAGCATCGTCAAAGGCCGCCTGCGCCATCGGCGAAACGATGATGCCGGGTGCCACGACGTTGACTGTGACGCCGCGGCTCGCCATCTCGCGCGCCAGTGCGCGGGCGGCGCCTTCCAGACCAGCCTTGGCGGCCGCGTAGTTGACTTGGCCACGGTTGCCCAGCCGTGCGGTCACCGAGCCAAGCAGCACAATCCGGCCGAAGCGCGCCCGCGCCATGGGCAATAGCAGGGGTTGGCCGAGCCGATAAATCGCATTGAGATTGAGCTCGATTACCCGTGACCATTGCTCTGCGCGCATGCCCGCAAGCGGGGCATCGTCATGGGCTCCCGCGGCATGAACGAGGCCTGTGACGGGGCCCTCGTCCAAAATGCGCTCCAGCATGCGACCGGTCGATGCGTTGTCCATTAGATCGCATGAAACCGCTTCGGCCCGTACGCCGGTCTTGCGCAGGGACTCGGCTAGGGCCTGCGTCTGCCCAACGCCGTGATGCGCGTGAAGCAGGAGGGACCACCCCTGCGCTGCCAGCGCCTCGGCACAGGCAGCGCCGAGCGCGCCGCTGGCGCCCGTGATCAGCACTCGTCGCGGGGCATCTCTTTCGTTCATGGCGCTGCGGTTGGCAAAGCAATCAGGATTCGGCCGCTGGCTATGGGCGTTTCACCTTGCCACACCTCAAAGGTGTACTGCATGGCCGTCGGCAATGCAGCGTACCGACAAGCATGGATCTCCAGTGGCTGCGTGAGGGCGATCCACGGCGACCCGAGCCGTACCTCGCGCAAGGCGGCCAGCAGGCCGCCGGCCTCACAACGTCTCTGCGCCGATCGCGCAAGGAGCGCGCCATGAATGGCTGCCGCCTGTGCACCGTACTCGCACGCGTGGACGGCATGGAGGCGTCCCGACCGCAACAGGGGATGCGAGGAGCCGGGTGCGTCGGCTACGGCCTCCAGCCCGTTTGCGTCCCACCTCGGTACGCGCGCGATCAAGGCCATCGACCCGGCATGCGCGATCTGCGACATCCAGTCGGCGCGAGTCAGCACGACGGTGTCTTCCGGGGCCAGGTCAGAAGCATGGCCGCAATAAGGTTCGCCGCGATGCCCAGCGCAACCGTCAAGCCGAGCGCACGAAGCACCGGTATGGGGGCGAGCGCATAGAGTCCGAAGGCCAGCAGGGTGGACGCGGCGCAAGTCAACGTGGCATGCAAGGTGCGCAGGCGTTCGGGCTCATCGGCTGTCCGCGCTCGTTCGAAGAACAACGCGTAATGCAAGCCCAGCCCAGCCGCTAGAAGCAGGGCGACCAGATGAAACAGGCTGAGGGAGCCCGCGATGAGCCGCAATGCCGCAACCGTCAGCATCTGGGCAAGCAGGACCGCTGACAGCACCCGCAGTGCAGACCGAGCGTGACGAAGGCCTAACGCGACCAACAAGACGAGCAGCGTCGCCGCGCCCGCCAACGCATGCAGAATTCGCGTGCGGTAGCTGGCTACCCAATGCTCGCTCTCGGTCTTCAGATCAACGAGGTGGATTCGACCCGAGGTTGCCGCGGCCAATTTCGCGACTGCGGAAGGGTTGCGGACGCCACTCATCAGGCCCACGCCAAACCAGTGCCCGTCGCGATGGATCAGCATGGCGCGTAGCAAACCGCCCAAAGGCGAGCGCTCGAATTTCGAAGGGGTGAGCGGTGGGAGCGTGCGTGCGCGCGCGACGTCCTGTTCGAAGGGCTTGAACAGGCCCGGCTGGAATGGAAGCCCGGCCAGCGCCTTCGTCAACGCCGCGCGCAGCGTTGCGGTGTCGGGCAGTCGTGCCTGGCGCGCGCGCTGGACTGCAACCGGTGGCAGGTACGTGCTGGGCAACTGGAGCTTGCCCAATTGCCCTGACTGCAGCAGCGGGGCGAAGGCTTTGGCGGCACGCGCACTGCGTTCGAGAACATCCTGGGCACTGGTGCCCTCGAGAACCAGCAGATATCGAACATCGGGCGCCCCCAGCGCCTTGCGCAAAGCAGCCTCGCGCCTGAGCAGGCTGGTTGGAACCGGGGCGAGCTTAGCAAGGTTGCTTTGCCACCAAGGCGCTGGCACTAGCATAGCGGCCAGCAGGGCGGCCGTACCCAGCAGCAGACTGGGCATGACGGGAGACGGCAATCGGCGGAGCCGGCCTGCAAGACAGCCCAGCCACGGGGACAGGCCGGCATCGTGACGAACCGGCGGCACCAATGCCGGCAACAGCCACCGCGTACTGGTACCTGCGGCAAGGATCCCTGTAAGCGTGAACAGAGCGAGCTGTGCCAGGCCGGCCACGCCGGCGGCAAAAAATGCGAAATAGGCAACGAGCGTCGAGGCCATGGCCAGCAAAAGCACGGGGCCCAATGCACGCGCGGTCGCACGGGCATCCTCGCCAGCTCGGCGATGACTGAGCAGCCGCAGGGGATATTCCTGCGCAACGCCAAGCAACGTGACGCCAAAAGCGAGCGTCAGGCCATGGACTCGTCCGTATACAAGCGCCAGCATCGTCGCACCTGCGACGGCCGCCGTTGCAAGCGGCAACGCAGCCACAAGGGACTCGCGCACGCGTCCATAGGCCATCAGCAATAGCAGCATGAGGCCGATCGCGGACAAGGCGCCCAAGCGCTCCGCACTGTCGCGTGTCAACCGCTGGATTTGCACGCCAAAGTAACCGGGCCCACTGATTTCAAGCGTCGCCTGTGCATGGCCTGGTGTGCCGGCATAGGCATGGCGGATCGACTCCACCGCGACTGCTTGCGCGGCAGGGTCGAATCCGCCGGCGTTCGTTTCCAGCAAAAGCAAGGCAGCTCCGTGCGCGTACCACACCCCGTCCCGTAGTGGCGGTGACCCTTGCGGCGCCCAGGACTCCGCGATCTTGACCGTCTCGAGCGTCGGATCGGACGGCAGCAGCGGCTTGAGGAGACTGGCCCCTGGCGACCCAAGGTCATCGAGCCGCTTTTCCAGCTGGTCGCGGAGGTAGGCTGCGTCGAACCGGTGATGGTCCAGTGTCGATGACAGCAAATAGCGATAGGGCAGCAAACCCGCTGCGATCTGGCCAAGCCCCCCTTCCCCGTTCTGCACGCTCCTGAAATAGCCGTCCGCAAGAAGTCGTCGATGCATCGCCCGGCTCAGTACCGCCGCCCGTGCGGGGTCGGAAGTACGAATGGCCAGAATCAACGTACGCGCCCCCGACCCATCACCTAGCTCATGAAGGAGCAATCCCTGCAGGGGTGTGCGGGCGGCTGGAAGGAACGTGCGAAGATCGCCGCTTACACGCAGCTTCGCCAATGCGTACCCGCCAAGCAATGCCAGAGCGAGCACCCAGCTGGCAAGCAGCGCAAGGCGCGAATTCATCCCGCGCCCGCGCACAGCCTCACCAGCGCTGCAGGAGTTGGCTTTGCCGGCAGAGCTACGGAGCCCAGCGCGCCCATGAGCGTAAAGCTGGTATCGCCGTCGCCTTGGTCGACGCGCATGCATCGCATTGCCGTTCCGCGCCCATCAATGCTGATTGCACGGATGCGCTTGCCGATACGGGCATTTCTCGGGACGAGATCCAGCGTCCACGCGGCTGCATTGCCATACGCCTGCAGTTCGAACGACCGCTCCAGCGCCGGGGCATTGCCTGAGAGCAATGCCACGAACGCATCGAGCAAATCCCTGAGTTCCGGCGCATGATCGAGCGAAAAGTGCCTTGGTGCGGCCGTTCCGCGCTGGATGGTCGCTTGATCGCCATTGATCGCAGTCGTTTCCGGATAGGGGGAGACGACGCTGCGCGTGAGTCGGTCACCGCCCAGCCAGGCCATTTCGCCGCGCAGCACCAGAGGCCTTGTCAGCAACCCGATGAATCGCACCTCCGTATACGCTGTCTGCGCCGGCACCGGTCGGGCCAGCGATCGCACCAGCGCGGCAGCATGCTCAGGCGCTGGCGCCGCCGACACCAGCGGACTGATCAGCAGAATCGCCGGAAGGAGCAGCTTGGTCGAAAGACGCAGCCCAGAAGTCATAGAAATTGAACCAGTTGAATGGATGTTCACGCAATTGGGCCTCGATGCGCGCCGCGTATTGGCCCACCAATTCAGCGAGCACCGGCATGCGTTTGGATGCCTCGCGTGGCAGTGCCACGCGTCGGGCAAGGCTTTCGAAGCGCAAATGGTAGCGGTTGCCGCCAAGGTAAAGGCCGAGCCCGAGCACCACAGGAACGCCCAGCGTCGCCGCGATGCGCCATGGCGCGATCGGAAACGCCGCGCTCAGTCCCAGCAGTGGCGCATCGACGGTTGCTTCTCCCGCGCGCGCGCGATCAGCGAGGACGGCGATCAGGGCGCCTTCGTGAGCCGCTTCGACCATGCTCAGCATGACCGCTGTCGTCCCCTGGGCAGCGTCGATCACCTGCGGGCGCAGGGCTGGAGCCAACGACTCCAGCAGACGATTCAGGGCGGGCGTTTGCTCGCGGTCAAGCACGAGCCTCAATCGCACCTCCGGAGCACGCGCAGCAAGGACGCGCAGCGCCTCGAAGCTGCCTACATGCGCCCCCAGAAGCAGGGCTCCGTGGCCATCAGCCAGCGCATCGAGAAGTGCGTCAAGTCCACTGACTTGCAGGTCGAAGTCACACTCGCCGTGCGCGAGGAAGAAGACCCGATCCAGTGTGGTTGCTGCAAACGCATGGAAGTGCCGAAGGACCTCACGGGTGCGCGCCGGCCGCCCGAGCAACTGCTGCAGATACGCACGCGATGCGCGCCGCTCCGTGCCTCGTCGCGCAAAAAAATAGAGGGTGATTGGATACAGCAGCAACCGGGCGGGCATGCGGCCAAGGCGAATCCCGATGCCACGGATGAGCCAGAGCGCGAACCACCCGCCTCCCTCGCGCCGCCCTTGCCATGACGCGCTCAAGGTGAAATGACCCGCAGTCGGCCGCTGGCAATGAGCTGCCCCGAGCGCCTGATGGCGAAGCGCCAAGCCTCGTCCGTGGCGGTGAGGATTTCGAGGGATGCCGTTTGCGCGGGCGCCAAGGGCACGTGGAACTTGGCGTCGACGACCTCGCTGATCTGGAACCCGTGGCGATCCACCAGCGCCGCCAGCGATTCAAGCAACAACACGGCCGGGACGACCGGGCGCCCGGGGAAATGCCCGGCGAGACAGGGATCATCAGCCTCGAGGCAAAAGGTGCCCCGCAACATGGGCGGCAGGGTCATGGGTCGGGGTTGGCGCCGCCCGCAGAGCAGCAGGCGGGTTGGACGGTCAGGCCGGCTGCGCCTGGCGCTCGTGCGCAATGTGCAGCGCCAGCGCGCGCAGACTGGAGAAAATGCGGCGATTGTCCGGATGGTCGGCACGAAGATGAATCCCGTAATGCCGTGAGACAGCCAGCGCGATCTCCAGCGCATCGATGGAATCCAGTCCAAGGGATCCACCAAACAGCGGGGCCTCGGGCTCGATTTCTCCCGCCTGCACTCCCTCCAGATTGAGGCTGGTGACAATGAGTGCGGCAAGCTCGTATTCGGTTGGACTTTGACTGGACATGTTGGCGCGGATAGCGAAGGACGGCATTTACTGGCGACGACTCGGCAGCATTGTAACATTCCGCTTTTACCCAGCCACTCGAACCCCTGGTGCCGATGCCATCGCTTCCGCCTGATGTGCCTTGCCTGCTTCGCATCGAACTGGGCGTTGCCGCGACGTCGAGCCCGCTGATGACGATCAGCTTCGATGGCGCCAACCCGCCCGTAACGGGAGGGCTATGCATCTCGGTACCCCTAAGGGCGCTAGACCGCATGCCCTTGCGCGAGCACTGGTCCGTGGATGGAGACGTGCGTCATGGCCATAGCGGCAATGTCCGTTGGGCACGCGGTGGCGGTTGGCTGGTTGCGGCGCTGGAGCTGGACGAATCGGTGCATGGAGGGATCGAAGCGACGGCCGCCGAGGCCTATGCGACACTCGCGGCATTTGCGGCCCGGCAACCTGAGCGCCACGTCTTGCGCATCTGGAACTATCTTGCCGACATCAACGCGGGCCTGGACGACAACGAGCGCTACAAGCTGTTCTGCGCGGGCCGCCGCCGAGGCCTGGGAGAAGCCTTCCAGGGCGCCTATCCAGCGGCGACGGCGATCGGTCACAGGGACCGCACTCGCGGCCTTATCGTGTACTGGCTGGCGAGCGTCGCTCCGGGGACACGCATTGAAAACCCCCGGCAGGTCCCGGCTTGGCGCTATCCACGCCAGTATGGACCGGTGCCACCGGGATTTGCCCGGGGCACTCGCCTGCCAGACGGTTCACTGGCGATCTCCGGCACGGCGAGCATCGTCGGCCATGCGTCGTTGCACGTTGGCGACTGCGCGGCACAAGTGCGGGAAAGTCTGGCCAACATCGCGGCGCTGCAGGTCGCCGCCGGACTTCCGCCCGAACCCGAGGTCCGGGCACCGATGAAGATTTACCTGCGCGATGCCGGCGAACTGCCGACACTGCGTGCCAATATTCCCGCGGGCATTCCGGTGCAATTGCTTGAGGGCGACATTTGCCGCCGCGAGCTGCTGGTGGAGATCGAGGGTTGGCGGCACCCCTGAGTTGACCGCCGTCTAACCCAGGGTCTTCACGTAACACAGTGCATCCCCGCCATCTTCGTAGTAGCCGCGGCGGATGCCCTTCCGCAGATACCCGCGTGTCTCATAGAGGCGCTGCGCGGTTCGGTTGCCGGCCCGGACTTCCAGACGCATACCGACGCAACGGCGGCGTCGCGCAGCGGCTTCGGATGCGCGCAGTAGTGCAGCGCCGACGCCGCGGCCGCGGGCTTCCGGAGCACTGGCGAGTGAGTAGAGGCGCGCGTTGCTGCTGCCCCGGCGAAAAAAAACCACCGCCGAGCCGAGCAGGCTGCCATTGTCCGTCGCCACCAGTACCAGCGCGCTTTCACTATCGATGTGGCGGCGGTACTGCGCCCGGCTGATCAGATCCGAGCGGAACGCCCGCTGCTCCAGGCGCAGCAGCGCCTCGAGGTCAACGGCATCGGCGCGGCGCACGTGGACATGGCCTGGGGGTTCTGGATCGACGGTCATCGGCACGGCGCGCACGGTAGTCACACACGAGCCCGGGCGCAAGCGCCCATGAACGACGGGCATCGATTGCCGCGCGGATGCTTGCCTCTGCCGTGCACTGTGCGACACTCTTGCCGCCCGCGCGCCGGTCCCCACCCACGCGGAACGTACGTACGCGCGAGGAAGCATGGCCAGGCTGGTCATAGTCGTCGAGAAACTCTCGGACTGGGGCTCATATTACCCCTCGGACAATGTCGTTTCCGCGAAGGACTACCTGCGCGAGCCGGTTGGTGGCGAGGAGCGTACGCATGTCATCAACCTGTGCCGCAACTACAAGTATCTGGGCACTGGCTACTACGTGTCGCTGCTTGGCGAGGCTCGTGGTCACCGGGTGATCCCCTCGGTGCGCACCATCAATGACTTGCGGCGGCGATCGTTGTACGGGCTCGACGTGGAGGATCTCAACCAGAAGCTCGCGAATTTCCTGCCCGCGGGCGGGCGGGATACCACGGACTTTGGGATCCTCGTTTATTTTGGCGAGACGTCTTACCCACAACTGCGCGAACTTGCGCGCGGCGTATTCGAGGCATTTCCTTCGCCGTTGTTGCGCATCGAGTTTGAAAGAGAGCGCATGTGGCGGATCAGCGCGATCAAGCCCATAGGGCTGCACACGCTGGATGATCCGCAGGAGGATGCTTTCGCGCAGGCGCTCGACAGTTTCTCGCGCAAGCTCTGGCATCGACCGCGTGCGCGGCGACTTTATCGATACGACATCGCCATGCTGGTCGACCATAACGAAGCGATGCCTCCATCCAACAAGAAGGCGCTCAAGAATTTCATTGCGGCGGGCAAGGAGCTAGGCATCGAAGTCGACCCGGTGGGCAAGGGCGATTACACGCGCTTGGCCGAATATGACGGGTTGTTCATCCGCGAAACGACGGCGCTGGATCACCATACCTACCGATTTGCGCACAAGGCGGAACGGGAGGGCATGGTCGTGATTGACGACCCTGCATCGATCCTCCGCTGTACCAACAAGATTTTTCTTCATGATCTCCTTCGCGCGAAGAAATTGGCAACACCCCGAACGGAAATCCTCTATCGAGATGATCCGCGCCAGCTGCGTGACCTGCCGACGTTGCTGGAATTCCCCATTGTGTTGAAGATTCCTGACGGCTCGTTTTCCCGAGGCGTCGTCAAGGTGGAGGATGCTGCCGCACTCGACAAGGCCGCCGCCGAGCTCTTCCAGCACACGGCGCTCGTCATCGCCCAGGAATTCCTGTTCACGCAATTCGACTGGCGCATCGGCGTGCTGAACCACGAGCCGCTGTTCGCGTGCCAGTACGCGATGGCGCGTGGCCACTGGCAGATCTACAACCATGGTGCGAAGGGCTCGGCGAAGAGCGGGGGTTTCAAGACGCTCTCGACGCGAGAGGCACCGGCCGAAGTGATCAAGTTGGCGCTGCGGGCCACGCAACCGATAGGCGACGGCTTTTACGGCGTGGATATCAAGCAGACCAAGGAACGCACCGTGGTGATCGAGGTCAACGACAATCCTTCGGTCGACGCTGGCGTCGAAGATGCGTATCTCCGCGAAGATCTGTATGTGCGCGTCATGCAGGAATTCCTTCGCCGCCTCGAACGCAAGCGACTGGGCATCACCGCGTAGCGGCGTGGGGCCGCCGTCGATTCAGACGTTGTGGCGCTTGCCGCGGTAAGGTGCGTACCAAGCTCGAATCTGGGCGAGCTCTTGCTCGAGATCCGGTCCCATCTGCAGCAGCGGTCCGAGGCCAATCGTCTTGGACGGATAGTCGAAATAGACCAGCTGTACTGGCACGCCCGCGCCTCGGGCAATCTGCCAGAAGCCCGACTTCCAACGCTTGACCGGGCGCCTTGTGCCCTCGGGCGTTATGCCTAGCCAGAGACGGTCGCTTGCATTGAAGCGCTCCACCATCTGGTCAACTACGCCGAAGGCCTTGTTGCGTTGCACCGGGATCGAACCCAGCGCCCGCAAAAGCGGACCTGCTGGGCCACGATGCAGCTCAGCCTTGATCATGATTCCGATGCGCAGACCCAGAGCCGTCTTCATCAACAGGCCCCAGACGCCATCCCAAAACGAGGAATGCGGAGCGCCGATCAGAATCAGCTTGGGGACGTTGGGCAGTGTGCCCTCGAGGCGCCAACCTGCAGCCACGACGATGAACCGGCACAGCCTCCGCCACCACGCGCGCGTCGAACCCACGACGGGTACCAAGGGCGGTGGATTCGGGGGCAGCCTGCCGCTCATGCATCAAGGCCTGGTCGGCCTCTCGCCTGCTTGCGGCGTGCAGTCATGCGCTTGCTTTGCAAGCGTCGCTCAACCATCCCGCGCGGCGGTCGCGTGGCCTTGCGGATCGGAGGCGCCTCCAGGACACCCGCGATGATTGCAGCCAAACGCGCGCGAGCATCGTCGCGGTTTCGCGACTGTTCGCGGAAACGGCGCGCCTGCAATACCAGCACGCCTTCGCGATTGAGACGCCGGTCGCGCAGTGCGAGAAGACGCGCCCGCATATCCTCCGTAAGCGCAGCGGAACGCCTGATATCGAAACGCAACTCGACGGCACTTTCGGTGCGATTGACATGCTGACCACCGGGGCCGTCGGCGCGAAGGAACCGTTCTACAAGCTCATGCTCCGGGATTTGCAGGCCGGCACTCACGTTTAACATGGCCACCAGCATATCAGGACCCATGCCACGGACCCGGGCGCCCGCCAGGCGCACCGGGTCGGCCGCGAACAGGCGCGGCAAGCATGGGGTTCCCTACGGCGGCGCTATCAACAGCGAGGCGCGCCGGCGATGAGCGGCGACTCGCCCGGGGCTTACCTAGCCTGCCTCGCCGGCCGGGTCCTTGTGCGACGGGACGCCGGCGTGCCGGCCTTCAGAAGCCTCCGCCACTGCTGCCTTGCGTGCGGGGCGGCATTCGCTGGCCGGCACCCGGACGGCCATTTTGATGGATCCTTCCGCGCTCAAGTGGAGGTGCAGGGGGAAGCTTCACGCCGCGTTCCTTCGCACGCTGCTGCATCTGCACATGGTGCTCGGCACGGATGCGGTCCCGCTCCTGGATCGTCTTGGCGGCACGCAGCCGCTCGCGATACTCGATCCGCTCGGCCGGCGTCATCAACTGACTTCCGTAAACCTGGCGCTGGTCGCGCTCCTGCACGTGTTCCTGCACCCGCAATTGCGCCTGCGTCTGCATCGCAGTCGCGGAAAGACTCGCAGCTGCCAGTGCGGACGCCAGGATGATGGATCGGTTACGCATGGGAATCCTCCGCGACGAAAAAGGCCGCCACGTGCGGCTGGTCCACTCTCGGGCGCGGGCACTGGCTCCTGCTTGACCGGAATCAAAAAGTGATAACAGCGTAATAAATCGTCGGGCCGATGTTCAGCGCCGCGACAGCTCCCTCACTCAGCCTTGCGGCTTTCGTGGCCAGACGCGCCAGAATGCGACCAGGCCCCCTGTCGCCAGCACGACGGGCGCGAGCGGACTCCATTGCGGTCCGAGCAGTTGGGTCAACGCGGCGATGACGAGCAGGGTGGACCCCAGCAGGGATCCGGTCAACACCCGTTGCTGCGCGTGGCTACGCTCCGTGAGCTGCGCTGACTCCCGCGCTCGCATCTCCATCGTGCCACGGACGCTGGCGGCGGCCTCGAGCGTTTGCTGGAACAACTCGGGCAATCGCGGTGCCTGGCGGATCCATTCCGGCACACGCCGGCGCAATTCATGCAAAACGGCACGCGGTCCATGGCGCCGGCGAAGGATTTGCCGCAGCACCGGTTCGGCCACGGCCCAGATATCGATGTCGGGATCCAGCTGCCGGCCAAGTCCCTCGATGTTCAGCAAGGTCTTCTGCAACAGGATCAGCTGCGGTTGCAGCGTCAGCTCATACTGGCGCGCGGTCTGAAACAGCTTCACCGTCACCTCGGCAATGGAGATCTGGCTCAGGGGCCGCGTAAAGTAGGGTTCGCATACCGCGCGAGTCGCCGATTCGAGCTCGTCGATGCGCACGCTCGATGGCATCCAGCCGGCAGCGACATGGAGTTCCGCGATGCGTCGGTAATCCCGCGTGAACAAAGCCATGAAGTTCTCGGCGAGCCAGTACTGGTCCGACTCCGGGAGAGAGCCCATGATTCCAAAATCCAGCGCGATGAAGCCGGCATCATCTGGATTCGTTGCGTCAACCCAGATGTTGCCGGGGTGCGCGTCGGCGTGGAAGAAGTTATCGCGGAAGACCTGCTCATAGAAAAGTCGCACGCCTTTGCGAGCCAGGGCCTTTCGGTCGACGCCTGCCGCGTCCAGCGCGGCGATGTCATCAGCGCCGATACCGTGTACGCGCTCCAGCGTCAGGACGCGGTCCGCGCTCCAATCCCAGAACACCTCCGGGACATAGAGGTCGTGTGCTGCATGGGCAAAATTTCGCCTGAGCAGGCTTGCGTTGGCCCCTTCTCGCTGGAGATCCAGTTCGTGTTCAAGCGTCTTTTCAATTTCAGCGACCACATCCAGGGGCCGAATTTTGTCGGCACGCGGGTGGTACCGTTGCACGAGACCGCCCAGTGCGCGCAACAATTGCGTGTCACGCGCGATGCGGGCATGGATGCCTGGGCGGAGCACTTTGACCACGACCTCGCGTCCGCCTGGCAACCGGGCGGCGTGGACCTGCGCAATCGAGGCGGATGCCAGAGGCTCCTCGTCGAACGCTGAATAGAGGTCGGCCACCGGTTTGCCCAGTTGCTGCTCGACCAGCGTGCGCGCCTGTATTCCCGGGAACGGTTCGACCTGATCGCGAAGCTTCGCCAGTGCGTCCGCCAGATCCGGAGGAAGCAAGTCGCGCCGGGTGGACAGCACTTGGCCGAACTTGACGAAGATCGGGCCCAGCTCGGTGAACGCAAGGCGCAGACGCTCGCCGCGCGGCAATCCAGCGGTACAGCCTTTCGCGCGAGGCAGCACCATCGCCAGCAGCGCAAGTGGACGATGGAGGCGAGTGCCTTCCGCAAAGACATGCAGCCGCCACCGCAACGCAATCACGAGGACCCGGCCGAGGCGCGGTGCCGTCCCTAGAGCACTCATGGACGGGCCCGATTCAGGCGGGCGCGCAGCGCATCGAGCCGTGCGGCCAAACGCTCGCCGCGCTCGCGGAGCTTGTCGACGTCATCATTGAATTCATCTATCTCCTCGCGCGCAGGCGTCAGTCGGGCTTCATCGCGCAGCCAGGCCGCAACGTCATCGGCTGCTCGGGGCGCCAGACGACGGACTTCCGCCAATGCGCGCACAAGGCCTCTAGCCAGGACCATGCCCAGAACCTCGCCAAAACGTTCGGTAAGGGCTGCCTCGAGGTCGGGTCGATAGTTGCGTGCCAGCTTCTCAAGGCGACGGGCCAAATCCGCATCACCCGCCAGGTTGACCGCGCCCGGGGGCAATGTTCCGTCGCGCTTGAGCGCCGCGGCGGCCAAGCTGGCGGGCCGTAGCCGGACCTCCAGTTCAGCGTCTTCGGCTGCACCCACATGAATCTGACCCTCGCGGACCGCGAGGCGCAATGCGAGAGGGGGCTGGGTGAGGTGCAACGTGACACTACGCCCTTCCAGGCCCGCGAGTGATACGTGTGCCTCGGGATCGAGCGCCAGAGTGCGGTTCAGCACCCGCTCCAGCACGTGGCCGAGCACTTGCCTGAGCCGTGATGGCAGCAGCGAATCGAGAGTGGGTTTGCTCATGCGCCGATTGTAGCGGCGCAGCCAATGTCATCGCCTCTCGAGCTCGTCAGGCAGCGCCCGCGAATTCAAATTGACGCCATGCCTCGTAGACGGTAATCGCCACCGCGTTGGACAGATTGAGGCTGCGGCTTCCCGCCACCATGGGTAGACGCAAGCATCGTTCGGCGGGCAGTGCATCGAGAACTTCCCGCGGCAGGCCCTTGCTCTCGCTGCCGAACAGCAGCGCGTCACCGGGTGTGAAGCGCGTCTGGTAGGGGCTGAGGCTCCCGCGCGTGCTCAACGCGAAGCAGCGCGGTTGCCCCAGCCGGTCGAGACAGGCGTCCAAGTGTTCATGGACGCGCACGTCGGCATAGTCCCGATAGTCCATGCCGGCGCGGCGGAGTCGGGAATCCTCGAGCCGGAATCCCAGCGGCTCGACCAAGTGAAGCGTGCATCCGGTATTCGCAGCCAAGCGCATCACGTTGCCCGTATTCGGCGCGATTTCCGGGTGGACCAGCACGATGTGCAGCACACGATTCCCGCAAGCCGTCTAGTTGCCGACGCTGGTGGGCGAAGGCAACGGCGGCAGATGAGGGTGGTAGTCGCGCCAGGGCGCGGGCACGTAATGCGGTTGCGGATGCGCGGCAAGCTGCTGCATGGCAACCTGGACCGCGCGCTGCAGTTGTGGGTCTTGCCCCTTTCGCACCAGCGCTGGGTCTTGCCAGACGGTCACGTCCGGCGCAACACCGTGATTTTCGACCGGAAAATGCCCGTCCAGGCCCTCGACGGCGACACGCGGCGCCGTGATCCCGCCGCCGTCCATCAGTCTTGGATAGCCGCCGATGCCGACGAGCCCGCCCCAGGTGCGCTCACCAACGAGGGTGCCGATGTGGTCCATCTTGAAGTACCAGGGAAGCGCGTCGCCGCCAGACCCTGAAAACTGGTTGATCAGCATGACCTTGGGACCGTAAATGGCCATGGGAGGCGTCACCTGCGCGGGAGCCCAGCGCGTGACCACGAGCGACATCGGCCGGTCGAGCAGATTCTGGATGATGTAGTCGGATATATCGCCTCCGTGGTTGAAGCGTTCATCCAGAATGACCCCTTGCTTGTCGACCTGGGAAAAGTACATTCGGTTGAAATTGCGGTAGCCGCCCCAGCCGGTGTCCGGCAGGTACACATAACCAAGCTTTCCGCCGGAGAGCCGGTTGACCAAGGCTCGGTTGTGGTCGATCCAAGCGATGTTTCGCAGCAACCGTTCGCTGGGTATCGTCTTCACGACGATGGTGTGTGCTCCACGGCCGTCCGCATGCGGTGCGACGCGGAGGGTGACGTCCTTGCCAGCCAGATTCTCGAATGCGCGATAAAGATTCTCGTGCCCGCCCAGAGCCTGGCCGTCAACCGCCAGCAGGTAATCACCTGTCTTGACCGCCAGCCCCGGCTGCGCCAATGGCGCATAAGCGTCCGGATTCCATCGGCCCCCGCGGAAAATCCGGGTAATCCGGTAACGTCCATGTTCAATGGCGTAGTTTGCGCCAAGGAGCCCGACCTTGATATCGGCCATGCGCGGATGGTACCCACCGTAAATGAACATGTGGCCGACCGAAAGGTAACCCGTCATTTCGCGGAACAGGAAGCTCAGCTCGCTGCGGCTGGCAAGGCCCGGGAGATAGTGTGCGAACTCCACTTGCGCAGCGTGCACGTCAAGGCCGTCGTAACGAGGGTTGTAGAAAAACGCGCGTTCGATCCGCCAGGCATCCCGATACATCTCGGCCCATTCTTCGCGCGGCACGACGTAGACGCGCAATGCGCTGGTATGGAGGGGTTGCGGCTTCGCCTTGGGCGTGGTCTTGGCAATGAACCAATGCATGCCGCGCCGGAACAAGACCTGCTTTCCATCAGCGGCGACCTGAACGTTCGTAACGTCGGCCAGGAGCGGCTGGACCTTCCGATGTGCAAGGTCAAAAGCCAGCACCCGAACGGGCGTACCCCATGGGCGCGTGTCGCCTGGCATGATCACCCGGGGCGTTTGCTGCAGGATGAGGGTGCCAGGCGAACTGGCGGTAATCCGGGTGTAGCGACCTGCCGGTATGGGCAGCGCTACTGCGCGGCGCTCGAGGCCCGCTGGATCGATGCGAACGGCGGGTGGAACCAGTGTCCGGCGAGCCGTGCGCGCAGCCTTTCCGGCGGGGACCTCGAAGCCGGCATCGGGTGCCAGCGGCGAAGGCTCGTCATTTCGCAGCGTGGCCGCATAAACATGACGGGTCACCGGGCGATCCATGCCGGACATCTCCCACAGACCCGGAGTCAACCCGGTGTTCGTGCTCTCGGTGAAGTAAAGATATTGGCCGCTGGGATCGAATGCCGGACTGCGGACGTCGCTGGATCCATGGGTGACTTGCACGCTGTGCCCGCTGGCCAGCGAGTAGAGTTCGAGCGCATGGAGCCCATTCCTCAGGATTCGCGTGTAGGCAATCCAACGACTGTCGGGCGACCAGGCGGGGTGGAAATGCTGCAGCGTGGCATTGCGATTGATCGCGATGCGAACCGGATGCGGACGATGTGACTCGAGGTTCACGAGCCACAGGTCCAGTTTCTGATCGCCGAACACCAGCTTGTGGCTGTCGGGTGACCATGCAAGCCCGTAGTAGAAGGCATCGGGCTGGCCGAGCGCGATGATCTGTGGCGATCCATCGCCATTCGCAGCGCGTATGCAGAGGTCGTACTCATGGTCGTGGTCGGCGAAGTAGGCAACCGATCGACCATCCGGCGAGTAGGCCGGATCACGGTCCATCACATCGGGACTGTGGGTGAGATCGAAGACGCTCCCGTGCTTGCTGGGCACGGATAGCAGGTCGCCGTGGGCCTCAAAGATCGTGCGCAGTCCGTGTGGCGAAATGCTGCTGCGGACAATCTGTTTCGAGACATTTTCATAGCGCGGCCGCAACTGCGGCAGGTCACCGGCGACCGTGACAGGCACCGCGCGCGAAGCGCCCCGTGCGAAGTCAAAAACATGGAGCTGCCCGAACTGGGAATAGACGATGCCACCCGGGCCCGCGCTGGCGGAGGTGATGTCGAACCCGGTGTTGTTGATTTCGCGATCGACTGCACCCGTGTGCGTATCGTAGGCAAAGAGCGTGATGGGGCCATCGCGGTCGGACAGGAAGTACACGGTGTTGCCAACCCACATCGGGTCGAAGTTATTGGCATTGTCGTCGGGTATGCGGATGACGCTGGAGTCGGACAGCCGCGCCAGCCAGACCTGGGTGTGCTGACCGCCCTTGTAGTCTTTCCAGAACGCCTCCCACTGGAACTCGGGGACGTAGGCCAAGTGCCGGCCACCGCGGGAAAAGGAGCCTTCTTCCGCCATGGGGAGGGGCAACTCCTGGGGGAAGCCGCCGGAAATCGGCACCGTGTAAAGCTGGTCCGGATCAGAATAGCTGTAGCGGTGCGAGCGAAACAGCACCGACCGACCATCGGGAGTCCAGCCGACGGCCACGTCGGGCCCTGGATAGTAGGTCAGGCGTTTGGGCACGCCACCCTTGGCTGACACAACATAGACGTCCGTGTTGCCATCGTAGGTGCCCGTGAAGGCAATCATCGAACCATCCGGCGAGAAAAAGGGCATGGTCAGCATGTCCATCCCGCTGGCGAGTACGTGCGCGGCCCCGCCAGCCCGCGGCACCTCCCAGAGCTCGCCTCCATACTCGAAGGCGATCTCCGTCTTCGACATCGTCGGATAGCGCAGCAACAGCGGCTGAGGCGAAGCGGCTGCAGCCGCTCGCGTGCCGACCAACCACATCAACGCAACTGCGGCCAGATTGGCTAGCTGCCGGAATCCTGTGCTCTTGCCCATGTCGACCCCCGAAATCGATTGCGCATGGAGTCCCGCGACGCGGAGGATGCGCCTACAGGGAGACTGGAATGCGCCAGTGAAGTTCCCGCGTTGCCAGCCCCTAACCCGGGTGAAGTGGCCGCCACCCAGTCCCGGGTTGGCTCGCGCATCTCGCCCAATTTCGCCACGTGATTCGAATTCCAGCCTCCTCTGATGCAGGATCGGGATCCAACCATTTACCCGCCAGCGGACGCGAGTGGATCCAACCGGCCCTTGCATCCAGCTCGATGAGGGGTCGGACTAGACTCCGAACAGACTGCCGAGGGAGCCTGCCGCAATGCGATCGATTGTCCTCGCCCTGTTCCTTGCCGCGACCGCCGTGGTTCGTCCCTGTGCGGCACGGGCCGTCCCGATCGCGGATCGGCCGGACGTGCATGCGACCTACCGGGCCGAGCACGCAGGCGTTGCGACTGAGCTAGGCACCTTGGACGGCGTCCCTTTCCGGATTGATGTGCCAAGGGATTGGGGCCACCGTCTTGTCGTCTATTACCACGGCTACTCGCTGGAGCCCGTCCGATACGACCCGAGTGCGGAACAACCATGGCTGGCGCCAATCCTGGCGCGTGGCTTTGCGGTCATCCAGTCGGCCTATGGGCAGACTGGATGGGCGCTTCAGAGCGCCATCGCCACGACGGCGCAGTTGCGCGACTACTTCATTGAGCGCCACGGCCGGCCGAAGGAAACCCTGCTGGTCGGCGCCTCCATGGGCGGCGCACTGGCGGCGCTGACCATCGAGAGCGATCCGGCCCATTATCGCGGCGCGCTCGTCTTGTGTGGCGCGATTGCGCCGAGCTGGGAACTAACCCAGCGACAGTTCCGAATGCTCGCAGCGTTCGCCTACTATTATCCAGGCATCTTGCCACCGCTGGACCCTGTGCCGGCCAGCTATGCGCCCACGTCGGCGGTCACCCAGCGAATTGCCCGCGCGCTTGCCGCGCATCCGCATCGCTTCGCTGACCTGCGAGCGATCTGGCACGTCGGCACGCCGCAGGACATGCCGGGCGTCATCGCCTTCGCCACGGCGCTGGTGCAGCGAGCCCAGGAAAAGGCTGGCAGCAACCCCTTTGGCAACGCGGGCTACGTCTACCTTGGCACAAGCGATGACGCGGCACTCAACGCCGGTGTCCGACGCTATCGCGCCGATCCAGCGGCCGTGGCCGAACTTCTGAGGAATTACACGCCCACGGGGCGTCTGCTGCGGCCGATGCTGGAGCTGCATGATCTTGCCGATCCGTTGGTCCCAGCCGATAGCGTCGAGGCGTATGCGGACCGCGTGCAGCGGGCCGGGCACGCCGGGAAGTTCATCCAGCAGTATGTTGCCGCGGAAGGCCACTGCGTATTCAGCGGTGGCCAAGTGGGTCGGGCATTCGATGAATTGACCCGCTGGGTCAACCTCGGGGAGCGTCCAGGATCGGGCCTGTTGCCCTCGAGACTGCCAAGGGTGCAGCAATGACAGGGGCCACGTGGCCACGTCCCATTGCAGCGAATGCCGCCGGCTGCCCGCGGCGAACCGCAGGCTGCCGCGATGGCATGGCGTCAATCGGCGCGCTTCACTGGCTACTTAGTTCCGCGGGGGCGCGCCCTTGTCGTCTGGGCGCTTGAGGCGAATCAGTGCCGAAATGTCCTCGTCGGCATGGCCCGTGGCCATCAGTGAGGCATAGTCCTCCAATGCCTTGTCGACGACGGCGTGATCGACCCCGGCGCTCCGAGCCATGCGCTGGACAATGGCCAGGTCCTTGTGCAGCAGGCCCAGCTTGAAGCCGACATCGAACTCGCCGCGCAACATCGATGCGCCTCGCTTTTCCAGGAACCAATTGCCTGCGGCTCCGGCGGCGAGTGTTGGGAGGAGTCGTTCGGATTCGAGGCCCAGCGATTCGCCGAGGGCCAGCCCCTCGCACACCGCCGCGGCGATGCCTGCAACCAGGACCTGGTTGACGGCCTTGGTCGCCTGTCCACTTCCGCAGGATCCCATCCAGGTAATCTTTGCGGCGTAACAATCGAGTAGCGTGCGTACGCGGTCCAGGACGACTTCGTCGCCGCCGACCATCATCGAAAGCCGGCCATTGCGTGCGCCTTCGACTCCGCCGGATACAGGCGCGTCGAGGAAATGGGCGCCGACTCTCGCTAGCCGCGCTGCTGCTTGGCGTGCCGTATCGGGGGCCACGGTACTGTGGTCGATGACGACCGCACCCGGTCGCAGGCCTGGGAGCAGGTCGTCGATGCATCCAAGGACATCGGCGTCCGCGGTCACGCACAAGGCGACCACGTCGCAACGCGAGGCAAGCTCCGCGAGGGTGGCCGGCGCTTCGATGGTCAGCTCCGTGGCCAGCGCCTGGGCCTTGATCCTATTTCGGTTGCCTACCGCAGCCAGCCGCCCGTGTGCGTGCAAGTGGCGCGCCATGGGCAGGCCCATGGCGCCAAGTCCGATGAACCCTGCGTCGCGTCCGGTCATGCTTGAATCTCGCAATTGAAATGGTAGGTCAGCGCGGGACAACCCGCGGTCGAGACTGCGCATTGTGCGCGAAGCCGGTGCGGAGTTTCCATCAGCGCAATGGCGCATGGGATGATCTGACCATTCCCGCCGCAATCCGCGGTCCGCGTGGGAGGTTGGCCATGCCGTGGATCCATAGCATCGACGAAGACCGCGCCGAAGGTGCGATGGCCGACTTTTACGCCGACCTCCGAATGCGGCGGGGCAGCCCTACCCCCATCCTGGCGATACAGGGATTGAACCCCGAAGCGTTGCGGAAGCACCTGGATTTGTACCTGCACTTGATGTTCGTCCCAGGGGGATTGCCGCGTGATGAGCGCGAGCTGATCGCGGTGGTCGTTTCGGCAGCGAACGGTTGCGCATATTGCGTTTCGGAGCACATGGAGCGCCTGCGCCACTATGTCGACGACGTCGATGAACTGGCCACCATCGTCGACCAGCCCGAGCAAATAGCCGACGAGCGCCAGCGTGCCATCGCAGCGTATGCGCGCAAGCTGACGCTTGCGCCAGCTTCGATGCGTGCCACCGATGTCGAGTCGCTTCGAGAACGCGGTTTGGGTGATCCCGAGATCCTGCACGTCAATCTGATCAGTGCCTACTTCAACTTCGTGAACCGGATTGCCCAAGGCCTTGGCGTCGGCCAAGAAGAAGCCTGAGCCCGGTCAGCTGCCCCTTTCATCCGCACCAGCGCCAGCCGCGGCCCGGGTGAGACGGTCGCGAACACCCGCCCACTGCTGCGATTCAGGTGGCTTTTCGACGTACAGTTGGCGCGCACCACGTGCATCAAGGATCCGCAGCGCTGCGTAGAGGCCCTTCGCATAGCCCGTGGCTTCGGCCGGCAGGCGCAGGCCCGAGCCTGCCGGCGGATCGGCGCTCCAGGTCAGCCAGAGCGCGTCGGGACCCGTATCGAGAAGGCGGAACGCGCTTGCATCAACAAGCTCCAGCGGCGTTCGCGGAGCATAGTGCGCGGGGAGTCCGCCTGGCACGCGGGGGCTACCGGCTTCCGCCGTGCTCGCCACGGGCGTGTCCAGGACAGCCTCGAGCATGGGGACGGTTACGGCACCCGGGCGCAGGATGCGCGGCGTATTGGTGCTGACGTCGAGAATGGTCGACTCGATGCCCACAGCGCATGCTCCGCCGTCAAGCACGCAGGCTACGTCGTCGCCGAATTCAGCGCGAACGTGCTCGGGCATCGTCGGGCTGATCCGGCCAAACCGGTTGGCCGATGGCGCGACGACGCCCGACCCGAAGGCGATCAATACCTTTTGCGCCAGGGGATGCGCCGGCACCCGCACCGCTACGGTCTCCTGACCGCCGGTGATCGCATCGAGTACATGCTCGGCACGGGGCAAGACCAAGGTGAGGGGGCCTGGCCAGAAGCTCGCGGCCAGTGCCGTTGCCCAGGGTGACACGACGCGAGCCCAACGACCGAGCTGTGCTGCCGAAGCAATATGCACGATCAGCGGGTGGTTGGCGGGGCGACGCTTGAGCGCGAACACTCGTGCAACGGCGGCGGGATTGGTTGCGTCTGCGGCGAGACCGTAGACCGTCTCGGTTGGCAGGCCGATTGCATCGCCGCGGCGGAGCGCGCTGACCGCTTCCTCCACGTCGCACGTTGGAATGGCCTTCATGGTTCCGCGGCCACGACCGAATCGAGGTAGGTGTACCCGGCCAGGCCCTCTTCAAGGGATGCGAGAAGCGATGCGGCTTGTTGTGCTGGAACGCCGGCGTCCTGAAGGCGAGCGGCGTACGTGGAGCGAAGAGCCGCAAGGTCGTAGCCGACATATTCGAGCATCAGCGCCGCACTGTCGCCACGGCGGTGATGGCTGAGTACGGCCTTTCCGTGGCTGTCAATGCTGACATTCACGGCATCCGTGTCACCGAACAGGTTGTGGATGTCACCGAGGGTCTCCTGATACGCACCGACAAGGAACACGCCCAGCAGGTACGGCTTGCCCGACTGCAGTTCGTGGAGCGGCAGGCTGACGTCGACTCCGCCGGCATCAACGTATTGATCGATGCGGCCGTCGGAGTCGCATGTAAGGTCGGCAATGACGCCTCGGCGCGCCGGGCGCTGGTCCAGTCCATCCAGCGGCACGATAGGAAAGACTTGGTCAATGGCCCAGACGTCAGGGATCGATTCGAATACCGAGAAATTGAGGAAAAACTTGTCCACGAGTTTGGCGTCGAGTTCGTCCAGCAACGAGCGGTGAGCTCGTTCCTGCGGGTCCAATCGCCTTTGGACAGCCGTCGCAAGAGCGTGGAAAAGATCATCGAGTGCTGCGCGGTGCGCGAGGTCAAGCTGACCCAGCGCGAACATGGCGAGGCCTTCGGCGTGGTGCTGCTGTGCCTCCAGGTAGATCTCGGTTGGCGGCCGTGTATCAAGTGCCTCGAGCAGGGCGTGCAGGTGCCGCAGCACCGCGGGCACATTGCCGTGCGGCATATGGCGCGCGCCGTGCGGCGACGGTTCCACTTCACTCACGTTGGTGACCAGGACTGCATGGTGTGCCGTCATGGCACGTCCTGCTTCCGTGACGATATTGGGTGGTGGCAGGCCTTCCGCCACGCAGAGCTCGGCCAGCGGTTGCACGATGGCGAGCGCGTACTGTTCAATTGCGTAGTTGATCGAACAGTACGAACGAGAGCGAGTCCCTTCGTAGTCGACGCCCAGACCGCCGCCGACGTCGACCCAGCGCAGCACGACGCCAGCGCGAGCCAGTTGCGCGACGTACTGGGCTGCCTCTCGCATGCCCGAGGCAATGTCCCGCAAGTTGGACAGTTGCGAACCCATGTGGAAGTGCAGCAACTGCAAGGTTGCGCCGAGGCCTGCGGAGCGCAGGCGCGCTAGCAGGTCGAGCAATTGGCGCGGGGTCAGGCCGAACTTGGCCTTGTCACCGCCGGTGTTCTGCCACTTTCCGACGCCGAGTGTCGCAAGTCGCACGCGCACGCCGAGCAATGGCGCTATGCCCAGCGCGGACGACTCCCGGATGACGTGTTCAAGCTCGGAGGGCTTCTCGATCACGATGACCACGTCAAGTCCCATGCGACGGCCGATCAGCGCGAGTCGGATGTATTCGGCATCCTTGTAGCCATTGCAGACGACCAGGCTGCCCCGCTTCGCAATTCCAAGCACGGCAAGAAGCTCGGGCTTGGACCCGGCTTCAAGGCCAAAGTTGGCGGGATCGCCACCAGACGCCAGTTCACCAGCGACGCCTCGTTGCTGGTTGACCTTGATGGGGTAGACGGCGGTGTAGCCACCGGCGTAGGCGTGCGCCTCCATTGCGGCGGCAAATGCCTGATGCAGGCGTTGCCGGCGGTCGTGAAGTATGCCGGGGAAGCGCAGCAGCAGCGGCAGACGCATTCCGTCTGCACGTGCAGCCGCGACTGCCTCGTTGAGCGCAAGTCTTGGCCCATTTCCGCCCCGCGGGCGTGCAACGACACGACCGGCGTCGTCAATGTCGAAGTAGCCATCGCTCCAATAGGGGATGGCATAGGTATGGCGTGCGGCCTCGCGGTCCCAGCGCTCGGTCATTGCAGGTCCTCCAGATGCACGACTTTCCACGGTTGCCGACCACGGCTCTGGGTTGCCCATGTGAATGCCGGGCTCGAAGCGGCGCCGTGGTCGTGCAGCCATGATGGCCGGGGCGGTAGAGCAGTCGAAGCGGCCGGCGCTAGGGCGTCCAGTCCCGACCCGGCACCTTCCAGTTCTGGCGCCGGTTTACGACACATTGTAGCGCTTGCGCAATGATCGCAAGCTCGGGCGTGGCAGCAAACGGCGGGCAGATACAATCGCCCTCCTTTCGGCGAGATCCGGTCATGAGCGAAATGTGGTTCACCGAGCAGCATGCCCCCAGCGGGTCCTCAGTCGGCTTTCGCGTGCGGGCCAAGCTCCATGAGGAAACAACACCCTTTCAAACGATCGCCATCTACGACAGCACGGACTGGGGCCGTTTAATGGTGATTGACGGTTGCATGATGGTGACCTCACGCGACAATTTCCTCTACCACGAAATGATGGTGCATCCTGCGCTCTATACCCACGGCGCGCCTCGTCGCGTTGTTGTCATCGGCGGCGGTGACTGCGGCACGTTGCGCGAGGTACTTCGGCACGCGGAGGTCGCGCGTGCTGTTCAGGTGGAAATCGACGAGCGCGTCACCCGCCTGGCTGAAATCCATTTTCCGGAACTCTGCGAGGCCAATGCAGATGCGCGTGCCGAATTGCGCTTTGACGACGGTGTCCGCTATATCGCCGAGATGGTCCCGGGATCGGCTGACGTCATCATTGTCGACTCGACGGATCCAGTCGGCCCGGCGGAAGGCCTGTTCAACGAGGCCTTTTACCGGAGTTGCCACCGGGCATTGGGCGAGGGAGGCCTTCTTGTTCAGCAGTCGGAGTCACCCATCGCCCACCTGGAGCTGATCCGGGCCATGCGCACAGCCATGCGCAAGGCCGGGTTCCGTGCGATGGCCACGTTGCCGTTTCCGCAGCCCTGCTATCCCACGGGCTGGTGGAGCTGCACCATGGCCCGCAAAGGGCCGAACCCGTTGGATGTGTTTCGGGCGGCAGATGCAGATGCGAGGACGTTTCCGACACGCTACTACAACAGTGGCGTGCATCGCGCAGCGCTGTGCCCACCCGAGTTTCTGCGCGTCGCGCTCTCGGAAAGCTGAGGAGTTGCCGTGCAGCCGGCAGCCTCAACCTTTGCGTTTCTGCTGCTGCTCATCCTCATCGGCCGCGTGATGGCCTGGCGGAACCTGTTGCCAGAGCGAGCTGCAGACACGCTCAATCTGGTGGTCTTGTACGTCAATTTGCCGGCGACGGTCCTGCTTTATGCCTCGCGGCTGGAGCCCAGTCGATCGCTGCTGTCGGTGGCGTCATTGCCTTGGCTTCAGCTGGTGGTCGCGGCCATGCTGGTGCTCGGGCTATCGCGCGCCTTCCGCTGGCCTCGCGCGGTGGAGGGTGCGCTGTTGCTGACGGTTCCGCTTGGCAACACATCCTACTTGGGCTATCCACTGACCCGGGCACTGCTCGGCGATCCCGCACTGCCTTTTGCGGTCGCCTATGACCAGTTCGGGTCGTTCCTGATTCTCTCCACGTATGGCGTTGTCATCATTGCGCTCTATGGCCATGGCGTTCATCCGCGGCCGTGGCATATCCTCCGGCGCGTCCTGACGTTTCCAGCCTTTCTTGCGCTGCTCGTGGCCTTGGCAATCGCCCCTGTGCAACTGCCCCGCGACCTGACGGCGATGCTGCAGCCGCTTGCTACAGCGTTGCTGCCCATGGTTGCCCTGGCAATCGGCCTGCAACTCAGGCTAAGAATCGATCGGGCCCAGGTGCCGGCGCTCGGCGCAGGCCTTGCGCTCAAGCTCTTGGCGCTGCCGGCATTAGCCCTTCTACTCATGCCGTTGCTTGGCCTTCATGGGCCAGCCGCGCATGCGGCACTGCTGGAATCGGCGATGGCACCCATGATCACGGCCGCAGCCCTCGCCTCGATGGCCGGTTTGGCACCGCGGTTGGCTGCGGCCATGGTGGGGTATGGCGTCGTGTTACTGGCGCCATTGTTGCTCGTCCTGACCGGCCTGGGCCTGCTCAGATGAGCCAGGCGACATTGTGGGGTGGCGACGCGGCGTTCAGTCGGAAGCGGCACAATGGGCCATCAGTCCCTCACTTGGTGAGCACTCCCATGGATCGAATCCCGAGGCGGTTATGGACATTCGGCATCCTCGCCGCCTTGCTAGCGGCCGGCACCGCCGTCGCGGAAACCGGCGCGGCGCCTCATTCCGTGGGTGCGCCCCCCGCGTCGCGGTCGGTATTGGCGCAGTTCGAGCATGATGTCCTCAGCATCACGGCACTGCGGGGCGAGCCCGATCGGCTAGCCGGCGCCGCGGTGTTGGCACGAGCCGTTTCCGATCTGCCTCCGGTGCTCACATACAAGGCCTTTCTGGCCCGCGCGCAGTCGCTCCCCGATGCTGGCGCAGCGGTTCAGTGGGTGGCTTTGGGTAACTGCGGGAATGTCGGACCTGAACCCGAAGATTGCATCAACACGGCGGCGCTGCGGAAGCTGCAGCGGCTTGCGCCGGACAATGCGGCCGTGTGGTTGTTGGCGTTCGACCGCGCGCGACAGCGCGGCGACGGAGCGGCTGCACGGATTGCCCTGGCTCGCGCCGCCAAAGGCACCGAGTTCAGCACGTACTACGGGATTCTGCTTCGATCCGTGTTGCAGACTGCGCGCGCGCTGCCCATGCCGCCTGCACTTGCGCAGGAACTTGGGGGTTCCCCGGGGAACGCCTATGCCGCCACGTACCTGCTGGCCGCAGGCAATGTGATGTACCTGCCGACGCCAGCGCTGGCACCCGTGTTTGATGAATGCAAGGATCCCGGGCAAGACGCCACGCTGCGGCAGCAATGCACGCAGGTCGCCCATCTGATGGCATGGGGCGACACGATCATCGCGCGTGCAGCTGGATTGGCGCTGCAGGAGCGTCTGGCGACGCATCAGGCTGCGCGCCAGGGTTATGCGGCGGCGCGCCGCGCGCTGGCGTGGCAGACGCACCAGTTTGCCGTGCAAGTCTTGCGGTCGCGACACGATCCCGCGTTGGCCGCGAAGCTCGTGCAACTGGTGCTTGAGGGGGGGACGGAGAACTCCATCCAGATCGCTCTGTTGCGCGAAACAGGCGTTCCGACGACGCCCCCGCCGAACTGGAAAGGCTGATGGCTGCCATCCCGCTGTCTCGGTGATCGGGCGCGAGGGTTGAGCGACGAGGCGCGTGGCTTCTGGCAGGATCGCGGCAATGCCGTGCGACGGGAGTCGACGGCACCGCCGTGCCCTGACCAGTCCTGGCTGCCCGTCCGGCGATCCGCGCAGCGGAGCCCTGCAAAGGAGGGCTACCTATCCCGCTCTATCCCGATCCCGCGTTAGCGCCCGCATTCAGCATTCAGGAAGCGGGCTGGCATGCGGGCGCTGACCGCTCAATTCGATTCCTTGAGAGCGATGGCGCTGATCCCGGCGCCAGCAAGCTGGCGCTTGACGCTCTCGAGTTCGGCGGCAGTGGCGTAAGGCCCGAGGCGAACGCGGTACCACGTCTGATTGCCGATCTGCACTTTTTGGACATGCGCAACAAAGCCCTGAAGAGCCAGCTTGGCCTTGGCAGCCTGTGCGTGGGCGTCTTCGGGCCATGCGCCAACCTGCAGCAGATAGCCGCCCTGTCCGCCGGTTGCAGGGCCCACCTGCGCCGGGATGACCCGGGTGCTTGCGACGGCGGGTGCCGTTCGACTGCCGCCCGCGGTATGGGTACTGGATGCGGGAGCGGGCTGCTGCTGCTCTGCCTGCGCCTTGGCGCGAAGCTCGGCGTCAGGAATGACAACCTCCTTGCCCGGTAGCACTTGGTAGAAGTCGAAGCTGGGCTTCTTCGTCGTACTTGCATCAGCAATGCCCTGCTCACCCGGCCCCGGAGCACTTGCGTTGGGATTGGCTTCCGGGCCTGCATTGGTACGCAGGCTCGGGATCCAGCCCCGGTGTGCGACGTAGCCCATGGCGGCAAGTCCAGCCAGGAACCCAATGCACAGCAAGGCCCACGCTGGCATGCCATTGCGCCGTACGGCGGGCTTCTTGCGCTTCTCGGCCATCACATCTGCTCCGGGGCGCTGACGCCCAGCAATTCAAGCCCATTGCGTAGCACCTGCTGTGCCGCGCGCGCCAGCAACAGCCGCGCATTACGCAATGCAGCCTCCTCGACGAGGAAAGGTTCGCTGTTGTACCAAGTGTGGAATGCATAGGCGATCTCGCCAAGATACTGCGCAATCTGGTGAGGCTCGAGTGACTGCACGGCGGCCTGCACGACTTCCGGGTATCGCGAAATCTCCCACATCAGTGCCTGGGCCTGGGCGCTCGCCAGCAACGCGAGTGCCGCGTCTCCCTGGTCAGGATCGTGCGTCAGCCCGCGCTCGCTTGCCTGGCGCATCACACTGGCGATGCGTGCGTGCGCATACTGAACGTAGTAAACCGGGTTGTCGTTGTTCTGTGCGCGCGCCAGGTCGATATCGAACGTGAGCTGGGAGTCGGCCTTTCGGGCGGCCAGGAACCAGCGCGTCGCATCTCGGCCGACTTCCTCAATGAGATCGCGCAGGGTGACATAGCTACCCGCGCGCTTCGACAGCTTTACCTCCTCGCCGCCTCGCATCACAGTGACCATCTGGTGCAAAACGTACTCAGGATAGTCGACCGGTATACCGGCTTCGAGCGCTTGCAGCCCAGCTTTTACGCGGGCCAGCGAGCCATGATGGTCGGCTCCCAGTTCGGTGATGGCACGCTCATAACCCCGCTGCCACTTGCTCAGGTGGTACGCGACGTCCGGCACGAAGTAGGTATAGCTGCCGTCCGACTTCCGCATCACGCGGTCTTTGTCGTCACCGAAATCCGTCGACCGCAGCCAAAGTGCGCCTCCCTCTTCGTACGTGTGCCCATGGGCAACCAGCTGTCGCACGGTCTCCTCGACCTTGCCTTCCGAATAGAGGGAGGACTCTAGAAAGTAAACATCGAATCGCACGCCAAATGCTTGTAAATCGCTGTTCTGCTCGCGGCGTAGCCAAGCAACCGCGAATTTGCGCACGGATTCGAGGTCATCGGGGTTGCGCGACGCGACGACCGCGTGGCCGTCGATTTCGACGGAGGCGCCAGCCATGAAGGCCTGCGCGACTTCAACGATGTAGTCGCCGCGATAGCCATCGGCAGGCCATGCTGGATCTTCCGGTCCCTGGCCGAGCGCACGCGCCTGCACCGACCGCGCCAGATTATCGATCTGCGCGCCGGCATCGTTGTAATAAAACTCGCGCGTTACAGACCAGCCGCCTGCCTCGAGAATCCGCGCGATTCCGTCGCCAAGTGCCGCGGCGCGGCCGTGTCCGACGTGGAGTGGTCCGGTGGGATTGGCCGAGACGAACTCGACGCCTACATGACGCCCCTGCCCTTCCTGATTGGTTCCGTACTTTCGGCCTTCAGCCAGCACGCGACGCAGTTCGGCGTGCCAAGCGGCAGGTGCCAAAAACAGGTTGATGAACCCCGGCCCGGCGACCTCGGCGCGTGCCAGCAAGCCATGGCGTGGCAACGCAGCCACCAGAGCCTCGGCGAGCTCACGCGGGTTGGCCCTCGCCGGCTTGGCGAGCAGCAGGGCGAGATTGGACGCGAAATCACCATGGGCGCGCGTCTTGCTGCGCTCCAATGCGTAATCCACCGCGGTCATGGCGGGTACACGACCCTCGCGCACCAGCGTGGCGAGGGCTTGATCCAGCAGAGTGCGTAGCAAGAGTTTCACGTCGATCTGGGTGGCAGGGACAAACGCCGAATGCTAGCAGTTTGCGCCAGCTTGCCGGCCGACGGGCGCTCCGGTCGATCTGTGGATAAGTCTGTGGGTGTTCCGGAATGGCCCTTCGTGAGGGGTACTTCGGGAAGTCGCTGAGCAGGCATTCGCAAAAAAACATCCTGCATAATCAATCATATACGAAGCCAATCAGTGAAATTGCTTTGGCATATGCCGGCAATTGGCCAATTTGGCGGCGTGTGAACAACTTCCTTCGCATCCGTCATTGGCTTGTCATGGGGCCGGGATAAAGTCCAGGCGTTGCACAGACTTCTCCACTGTGCAGCATGGGGCAATCGACATTGGGTGCAGGACGCTCCTGGCGCGGCGTGATGGCCCGCGCCAATTTTTTTTGGGGGGTACCGCTTTGTCGAGGCGAGGCCATGGCATGCGGCGATCGCCCGCTTCGGCCAGGTTCGTCCGGACGCCTGCGGCGCAAGGTCATCGAGCCGATCCGCCGAGCCAGTGGCCGGACGTCTCCCGGAGGGTCCCGCAGCCTTGACTCAATCGGTCAGCTTCGTGCCTGGTCGCTGCGCCCGCCTGACCGGGCGACAGGGCGCAGCCGTGACAGGCACTCTCGTCGTCTGGCCAGGCTTGGGCCGATCGGCACCTATCCGTGCGTTCGCGCAAGCGTCCTGACCAGGATCTGCTGGCGGTGGGGGTCGGTGCCGCATCCGGTAAGCTTGGCCCATGTCCTGATGCGGAAGGCGGCAATGATGGCTCACGATCATAACGTGCACCTCGGCCCCGATCTGGAGGCTGCGTGAGCGGCTTGCCGCGCCGTCTTGTTCTCGGTATCGGCGGGGGCATCGCCGCCTACAAGGCGTGTGAGCTCGTCCGGCGGCTGAAAGAGCGGGATGTGGACGTGCGTGTCGTGATGACTGCCGGGGCTGAGCATTTCCTGGGAGCCGCCACCCTGCAGGCGCTCTCGGGACAACCCGTGCGGACAAGCTTGTGGGACGCCAGTGCCGAGGCGGCGATGAGTCATATCGAGCTGGCACGGTGGGCCGACGCCATTCTGGTCGCGCCTGCAAGCGCCAACGTGCTGGCCCGCTTGGCCCATGGGTTTGCGGATGATTTGCTGACGACCTTGAGCCTCGCCGCAAGCGATCGCCCGCTGTGGCTGGCCCCAGCGATGAATCGGCTGATGTGGGCCCATCCGGCGACCCAAGCCAACGTGGAACTCTTGCGCGCGCGAGGTGCGCACGTTCTCGGCCCAGCCAGTGGAGAGCAGGCTTGTGGTGAGGTCGGCGAGGGCCGAATGTTGGAGCCTGAAGCGATCATCGCTGCGCTGTCGATATTCGAGGCGCCGCAGATGCTCGCAGGGCGTCGCGTGCTGGTGAGCGCCGGGCCGACGCATGAGGATCTGGATCCCGTTCGATTCCTTGGCAACCGCAGTTCCGGGCGCATGGGATTCGCCCTGGCTGAAGCCGCGGCGGGCATGGGCGCCGAGGTCACCTTGGTCGCCGGCCCTGTGGCATTGGCGACGCCGGCCGGCGTCGATCGCATCGATGTCCGCAGTGCGCGGCAGATGCATGCCGCGATGCTCGAGCATGCGCCCGGCATGGATGTGGTGATTGGCGCGGCGGCGGTAGCCGACTACCGCCCGGAACAGCGGCAGACTCGAAAAATCAAGAAGCAGGATGATCGGTTTACAGTGACTCTGGTGAGAAATCCCGACATTCTTCTGGATCTCGCAGCCTTGTCGCCGAGGCCCTATCTGGCGGGCTTTGCCGCGGAGACGGAAGCGCTTGAGGACAATGCGCAGTTGAAGCTCCAAGCGAAGGGTCTCGATTTGATCGCAGCCAACCTCGTGGGCGAAGGACTTGGCATCGAGACGCAGGACAATGCGTTCAGCGTATTCTGGCGAGGTGGCAGTACCGTACTGCCCCGTGCGCCCAAAACCGACCTTGCCGTGTCGCTCCTGCGGATTGTCGCAGGGCAATTGGCGGCGAAAGGGGGGCGGGGAACATGATCGACGTGCAATATCGCGTTCTGGATGCGCGACTGGGTGATTCGATACCGCTGCCCAGTTATGCGACTCCGGGCAGTGCGGCGATGGACCTGCGCGCGGCGCCGGAAGCGGAACTGACATTGGCGCCTGGCGAGAGCGTGCTGGTTCCCACTGGCCTGGCACTTCACATCGGCGACTCGGGTTGGTGTGCCTTGGTGTTGCCCCGGTCCGGATTGGGCCACCGCCACGGTCTGGTTCTGGGCAATCTAGTCGGATTGATTGACGCCGATTACCAGGGACCTTTGATGATTTCGTGCTGGAACCGGGGAATGGCGCCGTTTACCATTGCGCCGGGGGATCGCATCGCGCAGCTTTTGCTGATGCCTGTGGGACGTGCCCGACTGATCGCGGTCGACGCATTCGAGGCCAGCATGCGCGGGACGGGCGGATTCGGCTCAACAGGTGTGGGCTAGCGCGAGGACAGTGCGCATGAAATTGCCGCGGCATTCACCCGGTACGGCGCGCGCACGGTGGCACGCGGTGCTCCGTATTCCGGACCTGCGAAGGGTTTTGCCGTTGGCCGGCGCCACGGTAGCGCTCACGTTCGGCCTATTCGCCGCCTGGCAAAGCTGGCAATTGTGGGAAGTTCGACGTGCGGTGGCGGCGTTGACGCCCACCAGGCTTTCGGTGGCCCAGTCGCTGGGCGGGGTCATTGAACGGCTGCGCGTGCAGGCCGCGACTGCGCTGCGCGATGCGCAGCTCGATACCGCGATGGCGGCTGGCGATACGGCGGCTGCCCAGGCACGGCTGGCAGCCCTGCTGCCTCAGGCGCATCGCGTTGAACTGTTCGGCCCCGACCTTGGGGATGTCGTGCGCGCGGACTACGCGAGGTTTGGCTACGCCAAGGCGGCAGAGCTGCTCCGCGCCCAGAGTGAGGAACGGATGGTGTCACTGCAGGTGCGGGGGCATGGCGCGGCGCGCGTCATTGGCCTGGCGACGCCCGTGCTCCAGGGTGCTCGTCTGCTCGGCTACGCGTGGATCGAATATCCATTCGCACCCATCGCTGCGCAGTTTGACGCGCAGCCTATCCATCACGGCGGTCGGCTGGAGCTGTACCAACAGGGTCTGGTGCTGCTTGCGCGCGGTGGCGCCGGGCAGCCCGGCGCGCAGGACGATGGCCTGCCGGTTCAAGGCAGTGCGTTGATCGTTCGTGCGCTGCCTCCGGATCGGTTCGTGATCCTGGGCGAATCGCTGGCCACGACCATCTTTTGGACCTTGCTTGGCCTGGGCGTGGGGGTGCTGCTTCTCTGGCAGCGCTGGCGCGCCCAGGCCAAGGAGGTCATCACCGAGGAGGCACCAACATTGAGTGACGTCATGCGCGACCAGACTCCATCTCCGGGCGACCAAGGTGTCGTTGCAACTGTCGTCAGCAGCCGAGTTGCCGCTACGCCTCAACCCTCCGTGCCGGTGGCGCTCGACCGCAGCATTTTCCGCGCCTACGACATACGTGGCGTGGTCGGGTCCCAGATCACCGCCGAGATTGCGCGACTCCTGGGTCAGGCCATAGGCAATCTCATGGCGGAAAAGAATCTTGCCGAGATCGTGATCGGGCGAGATGGGCGTACAACGGGCGAAGCCCTGGTCGCTGCACTCGGAGAGGGCCTCCGCGATGCCGGTCGCGCCGTCGTTGACCTCGGCGCCGTGCCGACGCCAATGGTCTACTTCGCCAGTTACCTGCTCAAGACAGGGTGTGGCGTGGCCGTGACCGGCAGCCACAACCCGCCGGAATACAACGGATTCAAGATCGTGGTCGGTGGCGAAACCCTGAGCGAGGACGCCATACAAGACCTCTATGCGCGCATCAGCGAGGGGCGGCTGAATCGCGAACCGGGAGGCAGCCTGCGTCAGCAGGACATCACCCATGATTACATCGACCGGATTGCGGGTGACCTGCAGTTGGAACGCCCACTGAAGGTCGTGGTCGATTGTGGAAACGGCATTCCGGGCGCTTATGCGCCGCAGCTTCTCCAAGCCGTGGGTGCTGAAGTCATTCCGCTGTACTGCGAGGTGGATGGGACGTTCCCCAACCACCATCCAGATCCGTCCGATCCGCACAACCTCGAGGACCTGATTCTGTCAGTCAAGCGCATGGGTGCGGATCTGGGTTTGGCCTTTGACGGCGATGGTGATCGCCTCGGCGTGGTCACGCCGAGCGGGGAAAACATATTCCCGGATCGACTGCTGATGCTGTTCGCGCAGGATGTGTTGACTCGCGATCCCGGGGCCACGGTGATCTATGACGTCAAGTGCACGGGTCATCTCGCGCCGGCTATCCTGCGGCATGGCGGCGTCCCCCTCATGTGGCGGACGGGGCATTCCCTGATCAAGGCGAAGATGCGCGAAACGGAAGCGGCATTGGCCGGCGAGATGAGTGGCCATTTTTTCTTTCGTGAGCGCTGGTACGGCTTCGACGATGGCATGTATGCCGCATGTCGATTGCTGGAAATCCTGGCGGCCGACCCGGGACGTGGCGCGCCAGGGGCCATCCTGGAGGCCTTGCCGAAGGACGTCAGCACGCCGGAGCTGAAGATCCAGCTCGCGGAGGGCGAGCACTACGCCTTCATCGAACGGTTCCGCGCCCAGGCGAGGTTCGACACGGGTCGCGTCACGCTGCTGGATGGCGTGCGTGTGGATTGGCCGGATGGCTTCGGACTGGTGCGCGCGTCAAATACTACGCCGGTGCTCGTCTTGCGTTTTGCTGCCGACACCAGCGAGGCGCTGGCGAGAATCCAGCAAGAATTCCGTGTGCAGCTGCTGGCGGTCCAGGCTGACCTCAAATTGCCGTTCTGAATAGCTTGGGCGTGCTCCCGGCGACCATCTGGCGGGTACGCCTTGCCTGCCGTAACCGTGCCCGTCGCCGTCATTCCTGATTCTCGGTGAAAGCGCCGAGGGACGAGATGGCGCCGCCGTCTCGCTGCGCAAGGCGCCTTCAGGGTGCCTGATCGTTGGCTTGGGCCTGCTCGGCCTTGATCTTGCGGTAATGCGCCAATTGCGCAGGGATGGATGCCAGTGCCGCATCATGCTGCTGCTGCTGGCGTTTGAGCAGTTGCCGTAGTTGCTCCACGACGACGCGCTGTTTATGAATGTCGCCTTGAAGATAGGGCGGAAGCGGCTTGTGGTCGTGCTCGATGTCGGCGGCGCGCTGGAGCAGATCGGCGAGGCTGCTCTCCTGGCTCTTCAGATTGATTCGCGTCGCACGAACCGACTGCTCGATATTCGAAGCGGCCGCCTCCAGACTGCGGCGCAGATCCATCTGCCGCGGATAAGCGGCCAAGAGCTGGGAATCGGCTGCTTGCTGGCGCGCGCGCTGGGCTTCGGCCTGGGCCTGGACCGCCTCGCTGGCGGCTTCAGCGCGCTGCTGCGCCGGGCTCAAGACGTGCTGTACGACCACGCCCTGGGCATTGACCACGTCGTAGCCACGCGCGATGGCCGTGGCGCTTAGGGTGTCGCTGAAGTGGAGGTTGCCTTGCGCGTCCCGCCACCGGTACTGAACCGGCGCATTGGGCGATGCGGCCATTGCCTGAATGCCGATCGCCATGCCAGCCGCCAAGAGCAGTGCGCCCAGAGGCCGGCAGCGAGCGGAGGACGGGCGAGACATGGGCATACTCCAGGGAGAAGTTCCGAATCAGTTTAGCGTTCCCGGCGCCTCGTCGATGTGCCGTGCGCCACGGACCTGATCACCGGGTTGCTTGCGCAGAAGCGCAAAGAACATGCCGTCAATACCATCCTCGCCGGGCAAGATCTGCCAGCCAGCGCCATCCGCACGCCCCGCTGGCAGCTTGATGGGGATTGCTTCGGCATCCGTCCCCTCTTGCAGAAATCCGTCGATCTGCTGGGCGTTCTCAGCCCGGAGAAGCGAACAGGTCGCGTAGAGCAGTATGCCGCCGGGCGCCAGCATGGGCCACAAGGTCGGAAGGAGGCGCCGTTGTTGGGCGGCCAGTTCGGGTATGTCGCTGGCGCGACGATGCAGCCGCACATCGGGCTGACGGCGCAGTACGCCGCTGGCGCTGCACGGCGCATCAAGCAGGATCCGGTCGTACATCTGCCCGTCCCACCAGGCATCGGGTTGCAATGCATCGGCGGTGCGCAGGTCGCAGGTCAAGCGGAGACGATCGAGGTTTTCGCGTACGCGTTGTGTGCGTTGGAGGTCACGGTCCAGAGCGGTCAGCGCGACCGGTCCGCGTTCCAGGATATGGCAAGCTTTACCCCCCGGTGCCGCACAGGCATCAAGCACGCGTGAGTTCGGTGGCGCGTCGAGCAACATCGCAGCAAGCTGGGCAGCCCCGTCCTGCATTGAACATAAGCCGTCGGCCCACCCCGGTAACCGCGCCACGTCCAGCGAATGCTCCAACACGATTGCGGTGGGGATCCAGCTGTGGAGTTGTGCACGAATGCCGGCAGCATCCAAGGCCAGGAGGTATTGGGCCCGGTCCATACGGGCGAGATTCACGCGCAACATGGGGGATGCTTCGCGATTGCTGGCGGCGATGATCGCGTCGACTTCGCCGGGCCAGTCTCGACGCAGCGCCTGCAACAGCCAGCCGGGAAGGCGGAACCGCGCCTCCACGTTTTCATCGAGTCGTTTCAGTAATGCGTTGCGCTCGCGCAACCACCGACGAAGGATCGCGTTGACGAGTCCGCGCTGTGCACCATGGCCGGACGCTTCGCATGCGTCAACGCTTGCGGAAACGACTGCATGCGGGGCGATGTCCATGTCTTCAAGTTGCGCCAACGCCGACACCAGCAACGCTTGTACCCATGCCAGCTTTCGCGGGAGCGGCTTGACCAGTAGCAACTGCAGCGCCGCATTCCATCGCAGCCAGCTGCGCGTACTTGCGTAGACGATGGCGCTGACGAAGGCGCGGTCACGGCCGTGTTCAAGAACCGGCAAGTCGGCGGCGAGCACTTGGCGTAGCGACTGGCCATGCACGGCGATATCGCTCAATGCCCGCGCTGCGACGACCCTTGGGTTGGCACTCACCGTCGCACGCGCAGGTCGGGCCGCGCGTTGAGGTAGTCGGCGGCATGGATCCGGCGGCCACCCGAACGTTGGACTTCAGTGACTCGCAGCACGCCGCGCCCAGTGGAAAAGTCAATGCCGCTGCGGCTGGCGGCAATGATGTGACCCGGCGACACCGTAGGCGTGTTGCTGTCGTTCGACTCGCGCAGCACTTGCGCCCGCCAGATGCGAAGTGTTTCACCGGCAACAGCGGCCTCAGTGCCTGGCCAAGGATCGAATGCACGGATCTGACGCTCCAGCGCCTGGGCTGACCGAGTGAAGTCGAGACGGGATTCGGATTTATCCAGCTTGCGCGCATAGGTCGCGCCAGACCGAGGCTGCCGCTGTGGCGCCGGTGGTGTTCCGGCGCGAAGCAGAACCAATCCCTTCACCAGCAGTTCTGCGCCGAGCTGCGCAAGACGGTCATGCAAGCTACCGCCCGTGTCCAATTCGGTGATCGGGGTCTTGGCGCGAAGCAGAACCGGACCCGAGTCCAGTCCTGGCTCCATCTGCATGAGACAGACACCGGTTTCGGCATCGCCTTCGGCCAGCGCGCGCTGGATCGGCGCCGCACCGCGCCAGCGCGGAAGCAGCGAGGCATGAAGATTCCAGCAGCCGTGGACCGGCAGGGCCAGCACGGCGCGGGGAAGGATAAGACCGTAAGCGACCACGACCATCAAATCTGGCGTCAGTCCGGCTAGGTCGGAAAGTACCTCCGGCGCCTTAAGGGATGGCGGCTGCAACACTGGAATCCCTGTCGCGATGGCTGCTTGCTTGACGGGACTCTGCGCCGACAATCGGCCACGCCCGGACGGGCGGTCGGGCTGTGTGAGGACCGCGGTGACCTCGACGCCAGACGCACTCAGGCAGGCCTCAAGGGCGGGCACTGCGAATGCCGGCGTTCCCGCGAACACCAGTCTCAGCGAAGACTCGGCCATGCTCAGGCAGTGGCGGCCTGCCGGCGCCGCTTGTCCAACTTGCGGCGCACCATCTCGCGCTTAAGCGGCGAGAGGTAGTCGACAAACAGTTTCCCTTGGAGATGATCCATTTCATGCTGGATGCAGACTGCCAGGAGGCCTTCGGCCTCCAGGACAATCGTCTTTCCCGAGAGGTCCTCGGCTTCAATCGTGACGAACAGCGCACGATCGACATCGGCGAAGATTCCGGGGACCGAAAGACATCCCTCTTGGTAGGTCTGTCCGCCATGCTGTGCCAGGATCCTGGGGTTCGCCAGGACCAAGGGTTGATCGTGGTGTTCGCTGACGTCACAAACGATCAGCCGCTGGTGGACGTCAATTTGCGTCGCTGCCAAGCCAATGCCTGGCGCCGCGTACATGGTTTCAATCATGTCCTGCGCCAGGTCGGCGAGCGCTGCGTCGAACTGCACGACGGGCTTCGCAACCGTGCGCAGCCGTGAGTCCGGGAATTCGAGAATTTCGCGTACGGCCATGGCTGCCTCGGGCGTTTGAGCGCAGAGGGCGCTAATCGCGTTGCGGCCGCTCTCGCGGGGCCATTGTATAGGCGGACAAGGCGTTGCGACTCCCTTGACTCCTTTGATTGGGTCGCGACCCGGGATTTCGAGCGAGTTCTGGCAAGCAGGCGTGGGAAAGCAGCGTTAGATTAGTCAGTCATTCAGCAAGCCAACGAGCCGATGCCGCGGCGCCCGGGAATCGATCGGCCCCGGAGTGGGTGCCATACGACGCCAGAAGGGTTCAAGCGATCGACGCTTGCACAGAGAGCCTCGGGAAGTGTCGATTCGTCGTCGTGGGTCGTCGAGTTGCCGCAAACGACCACCAGCCCGACCCGGAGATGGCGGGCGAGTAACCGGGCAACCGCTACATCGACATAGAAGGGCACGATAGTGTCTTCAACGACCTCAAGGACGATCGTGGTGGTCTCGGTGTCGAACAGGCGTTCGACGTCCTCGATCATATCGGCCAAGGCTTCGCCAAGTGGCTCGAAACCGATCGGCTCGAGCTCTCGGGTTGGCGGACAGGCGATGCGGAAGACGCTGCCTGCGTGGTCTTGGACTTCGAGAGTCTCAAGCTGGAATCCGGCCTTAGCCTCGACTGCGATGGAGATCATAGTGGCTCCTTTTCTACCAGAAGACAGGCGGCTGGAACGTGCGTGGGCGGCCCAGTTCATGCGCGGCGTTTAGGATCGGAAAATGGGGTTGGCTGCTGACTGGAATGCCGCGCGCGTCGAGAGTGTCGTTCTGGGATTGCCAGTCTTGCCGCAGAACTTGTGGCCATGGACAGCGGGGCGTGTCCAGCAGCCGGTGTTCAAGCTGCGAGGTCGCCAATTCCCGGAGGTGGACCGCTGGGCGAGTTGGCGCTCCCCCCCAGCATGGAACCCCGAGGGCGAATCGCCGGATTTTCCGCGCAGGAAGCTATTGGACGTAGCACAGATGGACTGGAGCAGCTGCATTGTCGCCTGCCGTCTGCGATTCGACCCCCGGCGGGTCACCAGTGGCAGTTGACATCCAAATGCGATTCCGGGCTGTGCGGCATGGCGAACGTTCTCATTTGTTTACATTTTGGCCCGCAAAGCGTGATGCTCGGCGCAATTGGGAACGCCCAGAACGGATGGCACGCATCGACGTCCCCCCGTTTATCAATGCGGGGGGACGTCGCCGGCCGATCGAGTGGGTTGCCCGACAACACCATCGGTCAACGGAAGTCTGCTTGCTGCGTTGATCGATCAGGACTGGGCGTAGGGTCCGCCCCGAGGGATATTGCCGTGTGATTACGCCCGACAAAGTCGGGCTAACGCGCTCGCTACGCGCATGATCAGCGGGAAATGCCTCTATTCGGCGCAACAGTTGATGCCAGTGGCAAGCGTTCCTGGTCAGTCGACGCCGAGCGCAAGGCAGCAAACTGATTGATGTCTCGCGGGCGCGAACACGTATCAAGGACGATCGGACCTTTTTGCTCTCTCAATGAATGAGTTATTCACGTCGGACATTCCGCGTATCAAGCCAAAGGGATGTGCAAAGTGTTCAATAGGCATCTGAAGATCGCTGGTGTTCTAGGTCTCCTCCTCGTGCTCAATGGCTGCGGAGGAGGCGGAAGCAGCTCTCCCGCAACACCGCAGGTGGTTCTAAATTGGAATGCGCCGGCGGCCATCACCTACGGAACGCCACTCAGCGCCACGCAGCTCGACGCCACAGCCAACACGCAGGGGACATTCTCGTATTCTCCGGGCATTGGCACGGTGCTGAGCGCTGGCACGCATACGCTGACGGCGACATTCACCCCGGCGGGTAGCGGCAGTGCCTCACAGACGACCGTGACGACCACGATCACCGTGAACAAGGCCACCCCGACGATCACGTGGGATGCTCCTGCTGCGGTCCCCGAGGGCACTTCGTTGAGCAGCATGCAGCTCGACGCGTCTGCCAGCGTTGCGGGGACCTTTGCCTACACACCGCCAGCGGGCACGATAATGAGCACGGCAGGAAACCAGACGCTTTCCGTAGTGTTCACGCCGACGGATGCCGCCGATTATGTGTCCGTGCAGGATGCCGTGACGCTTGTTGTCAACGCGTCGCCCCAGCCCGAGGGTGTCGCCGTCGTCGGCGGACGACTCGTCGTTGCCGGCACCAGCACGCGGTTCATTCCGCAGGGTTTCAACACGAACGGCATTCTCTACCCCGTCTCCTACGCGGCCACGTTGTGCCCCCTGGCCACCCCTTTGAATGCAACATTGGTTCAATATCTTGAGGACGCCGAAGCCGCATTGACGGCTCCACCACTGCAGGGTCTTGCTTATAACGCATCGTTCCAGGCAATGATCAAGGACTGGCACGCCAACACGGTCCGCATCCACGTCAGCCAGGGTGCCCTGCAATACGAATTCGCACACGGCCTCTCGAGCTACACGGACTTGGCCCGCAGTGTCATCGCGCAAGCCCGCGCTGCTGGTCTCATCGTGATCGTCGACATGCAGGCCGAGAAATACGGCTGCACCCCAGACGAAAACGGGAACACCCAAAAGCTTCCCGACATCAATACGGAACAGGCATGGAAGCAGATCCTCAACCCGACCCTGACCAACGACAAGGGTGTGATCCTTGAAGTATTCAACGAGCCGGACGCAGTGGCCGCCTGCAACCTCGGCAGCTACACCCAGCCAGACTGGAACGCATGGGAAACGGGCTGCGGCTCGGAACCGGATCAGGGGATGCTCACCGTCGGGCAGTACCTGCGCGCGCTGGCTCCCAACAACGTTCTTTTCTTCAACGGCCAGGGGGTCGATTTCGGATTCGATGGATTCACCGTTCCAGCCAGCATGCCGTCCAATTCTGCCTACACGGTCCATCCGTTTACCTACGTCGCGAACGGTGGTGAGAGCGCAAGCATCAGCAGTTGGGATACCTGGTTTGGAAATTTCGAGCAAAGTGGCTATGCCGTGGTCGCCACGGCCTGGGACGAGGACTTTGAATGCCCTACTGACCCAAACCAGACCATCACGGACGAATTCATTCAGACCTACCTCCCCCAGCACTCCATAGGGATAATCGGTTACGCATGGGATGGGCCGTACTGGAGCTCCGGCTATCTGGTCAACAGCTACGACTATCCCGGGAACACCGCGAATTTTCAGTTGGTCGACCCCGATCAATCAGGATGTCCCCAGAATGGGGGCAGGGAGTTGCAGCAACTGTTCCTAAGCAATCCGTAGTTCATTCGCTGACGCCCGGCGAAACTTGATCAGGGGGGGTGCGGCTGCGCCGGTTGGACATCGCGGTCGCACGGGGACTTCATTCACCATCCCTGACCGGCAGCCTGGTGCCAACGCCAACACAACGGGCGCAGTTGCGCCAAGGTCTTGAGCGGCATTTGACGGCGGCGGACGCCCGACGGGTATATGCGACGACGATCGAGTTGGGCCGTCTGCCGGCGGTGGGGTGATGGGGCGCACGATTCGCGACGCTGCGCCGCAACATAGCCTCGACTCGGCAGCGCGTCCATCCTGAACGCGTGACTGCATTCTCATCTGCAGCCGGTTCTCATTGAAAACCGGAAAGTGAAGTAGAAACAATGGGCTGAAGAGTCCAGTACCGCACGATGCCGCGCGACACCAAAGTTGGTACAGGGGGTTTCGACACCAAAGTGTGTACATTCGGTACAAACTTTGGTGTTTCGACTACACGGGCACCTCTCCAGCTTGGCTGGCGTTGTCGGCAAAACTGGGGCTACACTCGAAAAACCCTAAGGGGAACGGGGAATTGCCAGCCATGCTTAAGAAGTCTCTTGCGCTTTTGACCGGTGTGCTGATCGCATTCACCGTAGTGGCCGCCTATGCTGCGGGCTCGGGCATGCTGCGAAAGGACCATCCCGACACGTATGTCGTCAAGAAAGGCGACACGCTGTGGAGCATTGCGGCGCGATTCCTCAACAAGCCATGGCTTTGGCCCGAGATCTGGCAGGCCAACCCACAAGTGCATAACCCCCACCATATCTATCCTGGCGATGTGCTCAGCCTTGCTTATCTGGGCAACGGCATGCCAGCACTGGTGCTCAAGCCGCGGGCCGTTGCCACGCCGCTCAGCGAAGCAGTCGCTCCGATCCCCCTGTCTGAACTGGAAACATATCTCGTCGACCTTCGTGTTTTCGCGCATCGAAGTGCCTTGGCCAATGCGCCGTATGTAGTCGGCTTCGAAGACAACGAGCCTCGTGGTGCGCCGGGAGAGTTCGTCTATGTCATGGGTCTGAAGGGCGTCAAGCCTGGCGAGCGCTTTGCCGTTGTACGACCCAGCCACGTATTCACCACGTTCAATGCTGATGCCGGCAGTCGCGATCAAATTGCGCAGAATCTCGATGACGATGTGACCCAGTACAACGGTCCATGGCATCGCAACACCATCGGCGATGGTCACTTCGGGAAGGGCCATACGCTCGGCTATGAAGCACAGGTCATCGGCACGGTTGAGGTTCTCAGGACCAATGAGCATGGCCCTGCGACCACGTTGCTGAAGGCTTCCGCGATGGAGATACGGAAGGGTGACCGTATCCTGCCTCTGGATACGCATCCCTATGACAGCAATTATTTCCCGCATGCACCGAAGTCATTGCCACCCAACATGCGCGTGATCGCGTTCAATGACGCCATGGATGCAGTGGGCTCCAAGCAGGTGGTGGCTTTGTCAGCCGGATCCGAGGAAGGCGTCAGGAACGGTCAGACGTACGCAATCTGGCAGCCGGGCGAACGGATCATCAACGACGTGGAGTCCTCGAGCTTCGATCACACGTTCGGCAAGCGCGTCACCCTGCCTTCGGAGTTCGTCGGCCATGTGATGGTCTTTCGCACTTTCGACCATGTCAGCTATGGGCTCGTCATGGATGCGCAGGGGCCGGTCAAGCTGGGCGACAAGCTGGAGTTGCCGGAATAACTTTTTTTTCGGGTCGCGCCACGGTCAGGCGTGACGGTGACGCTCGGAGATTCGTCGAGCGTTTCCGATGGTTGCCGTTCACAGAGCTGGCATCCCGGATGTAAGCGCATGACCCCCGTCGTTCATGGAGGTGCTTCGCGGGACCGGGCATGGAGAACCCGTCGTTTCAATGAGCGATGCGATGGGAACGGAGCCCTTGAAAAATGGCTCATCGATGCAGGGCGCGGAATCCGATGTCATGGCGGCAAAAGCTGCCGTCAAGACGTACGTGGGATAGCGCGGCATACGCCGCCTCTCGAGCGACGGAGAGGGTCTCGCCAAGCGCGCAAGCCGTGAGAACGCGGCCGCCGCACGAAACAATGCGGCCATCCTCGGACAAGCAGGTCCCCGCATGGAAAAGCTTGACGTCCGGCGGGAGTGGGAAATCGAGCCCGCTGATCTCATCGCCCGTTCTTACCTCCGCCGGATAGCCGTGCGCCGCGAGCACGACTCCCAGGGCAGGACGAGGATCCCACGCCACGTGCCCCTCATCGAGGCGGCCGTCGAGAGCCAATTCGATCAGCTGGACCAGATCCGAATCGAGACGTAGAAGCAGCGGCTGCGTCTCCGGGTCACCCAAGCGCGCATTGAATTCGACGACTCGCGCCGTTCCGTCGGGGCTAACCATGAGCCCTGCATACAAGAAGCCCGTGAATGGCATGCCCGCCTCAGCCAGGCCCGCAAGGGTGGGGCGAATGATTCGAGACATCACCTGCGCTTCAACGGATGCCGTCATTACCGGCGCTGGCGAATAAGCACCCATGCCACCGGTATTGGGACCTCGATCGCCATCATCGCGGCGCTTGTGATCCTGGCTGCTGGCAAGCGGCAACGCATGTTTGCCGTCGCACAGGGCCATAAAGCTCACTTCCTCGCCCTCAAGGAAGTCTTCGACCACGACGCGGGCGCCTGCCTCGCCTAGTGATCCATTGCCCAGCATGTTGTGCAGTGCCGCCTCGGCTTCGGCTTGGCTCGTGGCAACCACAACGCCCTTGCCGGACGCCAGTCCATCGGCTTTGATCACGATCGGGGTTCCGCGCTTGCGCACGTACGCCAAGGCCGGGGCCAGTTCTGAGAAAACGGCGTAGTCGGCCGTGGGTATTCGATGGTCGCGCAAAAAATCCTTTGCAAAGGCCTTCGAGCTTTCGATCTGCGCCGCCTCACGCGTCGGACCAAAGCAACGGAGGCCAGCTGTACGAAAGGCATTCACCACACCCAATGCCAAGGGTGCCTCTGGACCCACGACCGTCAGTGCTACCTGCTCGCGACGAACCAGCTGCAAAAGCCCTTCGATATCGGTGGCGGCTACTGGCGCGTTGCGAACACAGGCTTCGTGCATGAGACCTGCGTTGCCTGGAGCCACCAGAACTTCCTCGACCGCCGGCGACTGTGCAAGCTTCCATGCCAGCGCGTGTTCCCGACCGCCACTGCCGATGACCAAAACCTTCATGTCCGCTTCCATACACAGTAAAGGTCAATTGTAGCGAGACGGCTTGCATCCCCGATGCCGGCATGTGGGGGACGGCGCCCGCACAGCCGCGGCAACAAGCGGCGTTCTCCCGTGTGGCAGGCGCTCCATGCGGGCACGCGATGGGCTGCCAATAGGCGCCATCGGCGTCAGCATGACCTGGGCGCGGGAGCAACGCCATATCGACTTGCAGTCAGCCGAATGGATGCCGGGAGCTTAGCCGATGGTCTGGGCTCGGCCATCCAGAAGCGCAGAAAGCGGACCGGGTACTCCAAGCATCGGCTTTCACGGTCCATCCAGTGGAGGCGGCACCTGAACACGCTTCCCGACAATCACGGCATTCGCCCTCAAAACGGTTCGTTGGCGCCTCGCAAATCGAGTTCGTGCGTCCATGCCCCGGAAGGCTGCTGCGAGAGGGTCCAATAGCATTCCGCGATGGCATCGGGGTCGAGTCGCGCGATGAATTGGGTGCCCCGTGCGCTTCCGGCAATCACACCATCGAGGATGACATGCGCAACGTGGACCCCTGCCGGCTGGTAGCTTCGAGCCAGTGCCTGGACTAGGCCGCGCAGCGCGAATTTGGCGCTTGCAAAAGCGGCAAATTCCGCTCCCCCCCGCAAACTTGCCGTTGCGCCAGAGAAAATTGCCGACCCGGAGCCGCGGGTCGCCATGGCAGGCAGGACGTCCTTGGCGATTCGAAATGCGCCCAGGACCATTCGCTCCCAGCAAGCACGGAAGTCCGCTTCCGAAAGCTCCGACCAGGCACCGCGGAGGAACATGCCGACGTTGTACACAAGCACGTCCGGTACGCCATGGTCGGCCATGAGCCGGGACAGGCGCTCGGATACATCTGGAGCAAGTACGTCCAACCGGTCGTGTCTGGCTGCGGTCAGTGCCGAATCAGGCGTGTGCCTGGAGAGCGCGGTTACGTCGAAACCCTCTCGCGCGAAGCGCGACACCAATGACTCACCCAGACCCGCGCCGTAGCCGACAACCCATAAATTCCCTGATGCACTCATGCGTCACGTCGTGCCGTCGCCAAGAAAACCGGATAGCGCCGCTTCAAGCCGTTGCCTCGGGTCTTCTCAACCGTGTGCGCGGCTCGCACCGCAATGTCGGCGAAGCCGGCATCACGGAGCCATTCCGCCACCACCGCCCTGTCAAAGCCATGATGCGCAACGCCTTGCACGCCAGCATCGTGGAAAGTGCCATCCTCCGCATCCAGATCAGCGACGGCAATCCACCCACCCGGTTGAATCATCCCGTTAAACACCCTGAAGAGGGCCGGCACATCAGGGATGTGATGCAACGTCATGCTGCTGAAGACGAGATCAAAGCGGTCTGCGGGCGGTGGATCTCGTGTGAGGTCGAGCGGCCTGGTCTCTACGTTCCTTAATCCCGCATCGCGCGCCTTTTCCGCCAGGACAGACAGCATGCCCGGCGAAATGTCCGTGGCGAGAAGGCGGTGCAGCAGCGGCGCAAGACGCGCGCCAACCAACCCCGTGCCACACCCGTACTCCAGCGCCTGCCAGTGCGGCTGGAGCGGAACCGAGACCGCAATCGCTTCGGCGACTGCCGCGGCGAGCTCCTGACGTCGAGGAGAAGCATCCCATCCGGAGGCAATCATGTCGAAGCGTTCGCGGTTAGGGTTTTGCAGAGGGTCGGGCATGACGTCGGCCTGGACACGGGTTGCTGATTAGGCTGGATCTTGCGTTAGCAGATATCAAGAGGCAGGCTAGTGCCGAGACCCAGTCGCAAGTTTTTCGTGAGCCGCAGGGGAACGGTCCCTGCGGGACTGAAGTCTGTCCACGAGGGCCCGGCCAATGCAGACTTCGGTGCAGATGGAAGCTCTCGTCGCGCCGCGAGAGCGATTCTATCGGAGCGTGGCGGCCACGCTCGCCGTGCTGCATGCCGCAGGCACCCGACTGTCGCAGGACGTCCTTGGCGACGTCGCGCGGACCCTCGCCGACGCCATGGATTTGCCACTCGTTTGGCTGGGCGAGCTGCCCGCGGGTGGACACAGCGTGCGGCGGCTGGCCGCGGCAGGACCTGCGCAAGCCTATATCGAGGGACTCAGCTTCAGCGACGATCCGGAGCTGCCCGGGGGACAGGGCCCGCTTGGGCAGGCCTTGCGGAGCGGACATGCGCAAATCAGCCATGTTGACGAGCCCCTGTTCGAACGTTGGCGCGAACGTGCGCAGACGTTCGGTCTGGCTGCCAGCATGGTGGTGGTTGCTCCTCTCGCGGATGGCGGCAGGTTAAGCCTGTCGGTGTACGTGCGCACAGCCGAGTGGCTGGACGCGGCGCTGGTGGAATGGGCCGAGCGATTGGTCGCCGAAATCGCCCGTTACGTCGACCACTGCGCGCTGGCTGTTCGCGAACAGCGCTTGCGTCGCTTTCGGGATGCCCAACGCGTGCTGCAGCGGGCACTACTCAAGCAGCCCGACCCGGAAGCAGTCTACGAGACGCTGGCACATGCCCTCGTCGAGGTCGCCGGCGCAGCGGTGGTGGATGTCCTGATCGACGAGGGAGCGCCCTTGCTCCGGCGCATGGCGCTGGCCGGCCCGATGGCGGATGCCATCCATGCGCTTCCTCGGCCACCGGCGCGGCCGCAGGGCGCTATTGTGCCCACACCCACGCGAGCTTTTGCAGAGGCGCGACCGATCGTGCGGGTGCAACCTGCGCTAGATCCAGGCATACCGGAAGGCTGGCGGCGGCCGCCGCTCGTGCACATGGGGGCGGTCGCCGCGTGGCCGATTTTCGGAACACTGCAAGGCGAGCTCGGTACGGCTGCCAAGCCGAGCGGGGTATTTGCCTTGACCACGCGTGAACCCGACAGCTTCGACGACGAACTGCGTGCGCTTCTGGACGAGATCGCCGATGCGACCGGATTGGCGCTGCGCCAGCATGCCCAGCGCGAGCTACTGGCAAGTGAACGTGAACGCCAACGCCATCTCGCGCTGCACGATGTGCTCACGGGCCTGCCCAATCGGCGAGCGCTGGAGCATCAGATGGAAGGTTCGCTCGCGCGCGCGCGGAGGCACCATCTGCTCGTCGGGATCGGCATGCTGGATCTTGATGATTTCAAGCCGATCAACGATCGGCTTGGCCATGCCGCGGGCGATCGCCTGCTCATGGAAGTCGCCGACCGACTGCGCGGCGCCGTGCGTGCCGAAGATTACGTGGCTCGCTTGGGCGGCGACGAATTCGTGCTGGTGTTCGAGGACATCGCGCGCACCGAGGATCTAGGTCCCCTGGTCGATCGCCTGCATGCTGCTTTGCAGCGACCATTCGAGATCGATGGCAATACGCTCGCGCTGAACGCGTGCCTGGGCATTGCGCTTTTTCCACTCCATGCGGAAAGCGGGGGCGAGCAATTGCTGCGACGCGCCGACCAGGCGATGTACCAGGTCAAGGCACGCAAGCATCAAGGCGGCAGTTGGTGGAGCCTCCCACCCCACTCGGAGAGTGGTGAATCCACGCCGAGCGAAGCCGAGGCCGGCGACTTGCCCGCCTACGGCGCGCCGGCTGCCCGCCTGCTGGGTGCACTGACCCCAACGGCTCGGGAGGCCCTGGATGCGATCGTCGACCCATTTTATGCCGAGGTGACGCAGATGCCGGAGCCGAGGCAGGTCTTGGCCTGCCTGCCGCAGGACGAGCTGGCCGCGCTCTACGCCAAGCAACGCGAACATATTCGCTTGCTGGTCCAGCCCGAACTGGATGCAGCGACGCATCGAGCGCTGGCCGATCGCGCAGGGCGAGTTCATGCTGCGTGCGGTATCGAGGCGGTCTGGCTCTCTGACGGTGTCGAGCGGCTTCGGGAAGGTGTCGAAACAGCACTCGCGAAGCACCTGCATCGCGATCGCCGGGCTCTCCTCGTGGTGCGCCGCAGGCTGGCGCAAGATCGACAATGGCAGCTTGAGGGACTGCGTGCCGTGCAACGGGAACGCGACGGCGTGATCGCGCGAATCAGCGCATTGGCGTGGTCGGCTGAGAGTTATCTGGCTTTGATGCAGGGCGTCGTGGATTTACTCGTCGCACATGACGAAATCATTTCTGCGACGGTGGGAAGGCCCGATGATCGGGGAGTCTTCACCTACGAAGCCGTGGCAGGGAATGCCTTCCGTGCCTACCTGGATGCACTGGCCCAGGGAAAAGCCGCTGTGATTAGCAGTGTCGCGACGGATCCGCATGGCCGCGGACCCAGTGGACGCGCGTGGCGCAGTGGCGTCATCGAACGCTGCGCGCACTACAGGACCGATCCATTGATGCGGCCCTGGCGCGATCTCGTCGTTCGCCTCGGCATTCGCTCCAGCGTGGCATTGCCGCTGTGCACCCAGGACGGCGTTCCGGCCGCGGTCCTGGTCTTGTACAGCTCTTACCCGGGAGGGTTTGCCAGCGATGCACAGCAGGCGTTCGTGGCGCAGTTGAAGACGCTGCTTGATCTCGCGCTGGTGAGGATTGCACCGGGTTCGACAACGGCAGGAACGATCCTGCCCTACACCGTTCGCACGCACTGGCGCTCGCTGCTTGCGGCGCCTGAAGGTCTGGAGCTGCACTACCAGCCCGTATTGGCACTCCGTACCGGAAGGCCGGTCGAGGTCGAGGCGCTGGCCCGTCTTCGCGAGGCGGATGGCAGCCTGCTTCCGCCGAACCTCTTCCTTGCCGCGTTGGGCCGCGACGATCTGCTGCTGCTTTTCCAACGCGCCCTCAAGCAGGCCCTGGCCCAGTACAACGCGTTGGCCGCCGCGGGGCACAGTCTTGACGTGACGGTGAACTTGCCGCCGGCGGCGTTGCACGACGGCCGGTACGTCGAGGTCGCGCGCCAGAGCCTGGGAGATAGCGGTGTCCCCCCCAGCGCGCTGCTTCTCGAGGTGCTGGAGGGCGCAAGCGAGGCCGAGCAGGCGCTCGAGTCGGCGCTGGCTGGAATCGAGGCATTCAAGGTTTTGGGTGTTCGGGTGGTCGAGGACGATCTGGGTGCCGGCCACAGTTCACTGGCGCGCCTGCGTCGGTGGCCTTTCGATCGCGTGAAGATCGACCAGACGCTGGTCCGCGATGTGGCTCAGGACCCACTGCGCACATTGCGTTTCATGCACCAGTTGTGTTCGCTTGGGCGTGGCCTGGGCATCGAGGTGGTGGTCGAAGGCTTGGAGACCCAGGGTCTAATCGAAGCAGCCCTGATCCTCGGGGCAGACCTCGGCCAGGGATATGCGATCGCCCGGCCGATGCCAGCCGATTCCCTAGCCAAATGGCTTGAGCACTTCACGTGGCGATTCAGCTCGCGTGCGCCTCGTACCGCGCTGGGCGCGCTGGCAGGAAGCCTGCTTTGGGATGAGGCCTTGCAGGCCGGCGGCGACCATCCGGAGCTGTGGACCCACTTGGCGACGGTGCCTTGTCTGGTCCATGCGTTTCTCGACGCACGACCGGAGTATCGCGATCTGCTTGATGGCCCTCATGCAAGGATGCACCGTGCGGCACGCCGAGGTCCGCGCAGCGGGGACTATGAGGCTGCGCGCGCGGAGTTTGAGGAATCGCTTGTGAGGTGTGTTCGTGCGGAAGAAGCTGCAATCCGCTGAACGTTGGTTCGCCGGGCCCAGCGGGTCAACGCGCTCGGAGCAGCGCGAGAAGCGACTCCCGTGGCAACTTGCCCATCGCATTTCTCGGAAGGCGATCCACCCGCTTGAGCGGGCGAGGCAGGAAGGCCGGGTCGAAGCGCTGCCGCAGTTCGGAAAGCAACTCGGATTCGCTGCGCGTCGGTGCCACGACCACGGCCGCCAGCCGTCGAACACCCGGACCCTCGATGCCATCGTGCTGCAGGAGCACGGCATCCTCCACGCCCGGGACCTCCAGCAGGAGGCGCGTGAGATCGGCGAGGGACGCGCGCTTGCCGGCAATCTCGATGAGGTCCTCGACCCGGCCCACGAGGCGAAAGCGGCCATCTGGCTGCCGTTCCACCAAGTCACCGAGCAAGACCGGGGCGTCGAGCTGCGGCGCATCGATGCGCACGCCGCCGGGCTCTGGATGCAGCGTCACTCCCGGGTACGGGGACCATGAGGCTTCCCACGCCGTGCGCCGTGTTGCCACCACACAGGTTTCCGTGGAGCCATAGACTTCGATGAGCGGCGCACCCGTATGCCGCTCGAGCGCACGCGCAAGCTCGGCATCCATGGGTGCCGTGGCGGAGACGATCGCCTCACAGGTCAACGCGAGGCCCGATTCAAGCAGCGCACGCAGATGCAGAGGCGTGCTCACGAGAAGTCGCGGCTGCGGTAGTCGCTGCAAGACGGCGGCGACGTCAGCAGGCAGCAGCGGCTGGTGATCGGCGATGGCGGCCTCTCCCAGCAAGGGCAGGAGAACGCTCATCTCGACGCCATACATGTGCTGCGAGGGTACTGTGGCAAGGATGTTGCATCGTGCACCGACCTCACCAGCCAGGCGTGCTTGGTTGGCGGCATTGCTGGCCCAAAGGGCCCGGAGCGTCTTGACGTGTGCCTGTGGCTGCCCGGTTGATCCGGAGGTGTGCCCGACCAAGGCGGGTCGCGAGCCATCGAGCAGTGGCCACGATTCGTCCCCCTCGGGAGCAGCGAACGCCTCGCCGATGGCAAGCTCGTTCAGCACCGCGCTGGGCAGTGCATCAGTCCCACCGGGCTCGCCGATCGCCACGGCATGGGGCCATCGTTGGCGGACCGCCTGAAGCGCAGCAGCGGTACGCGCGGGCAACAGCAGCGTCGGCAATCCCGCGCGCAATGCGGCGGCGAAACCGAGCAAGAAGGCGCTCCGCTGCTGGCAAAGGTTGATGATGGCCTCAGCGCCCGCCGGCAGCGCGCGTGCGACGCACTCGGCCTGTGCGGCAAATTCCGCAGCACTGATCAGCTGTCCATCCCGCCAAATGACCGTCCGCGCTGCCTCGCCGCCGAGCCAAGGCCTTGCGGCTACGCTTGTGCCCGTTGGAGTGCCGGCTTGCATGTTCACGCGTTGCACTGGGTGTTGGCACCGCTGCACGTTGCGGTACGCCAATGCAGTGACGTCGCCGGCCTCTGCGGAAGGCGGGTCCCGACCCATGAGCTCGACCGCGGGCTGAAGTCGATCACGCGATTGTCCACGATTCCCTCGCGGGAACATTCCATGGTTTGGCCAAACCCCGAATTCGCTGACGCCGTTCGGGCCGAGAACGACCGCGCAAGGTTGCAGTGCCCACGCGTCATTCCCGCACTGTGCCATCCGCGCCGATGGATTAAGCCGAAACTCATGTCTTGGGCTTGCGGCGAACGACACGTGTCGCGCCTTCCGGACTCGACCGTGCACCGGCGGATGTGCTCGCCTTGGATTTCTTGACTGGGGTCTTCTTTTTCTTCGCGCCAGGTTCCGTGCCATCCGCGACAGGACGCGTCGTCGACGCGGCAGCTGATGCCTGCTTGCGGCGGGGCGCGACCGACTTGGCATCGGCCGTGCGGCGAGCGCCACGCTTCGACTTGGCCGGAGCCGCATCAAGCAACGCCCGGCACTCTTCCAACGTGATGCTGGCAGGGTCCCGATCCTTGGGAATGCGCGCGTTTTTCGCGCCGTCGGTGATGTAAGGGCCATATCGGCCGTTCAGAACCTGAACGCCACTGCCGAAATCGCTGATGATGCGGTTTGCCGCTGCTTCGCGCTTGGCCTGCACCAGCGCCAATGCGCGTTGCAGGTCGACGGTATAAGGGTCATCCTCCTTGCCCAGGGAGGCATATGTATCGCCCTGTTTGACGAAGGGGCCAAATCGACCGATGCCCACGCTGACCGGTTCCCCTGTGGGGGCGTTGCCGAGCAGCCGAGGCAACTTGAATAGCTCCAAGGCCTCCGGCAGGGTGATGGTGTGCATGCTCTGCCCCGGACGCAGCGACGCGTATCGCGGTGTATCCCCCGCCTCCTTCAGGCCGATCTGTGCGAAAGCGCCGTAGCGCCCCAGTCGGACGCTCACGGGCTTTCCACTGGCAGGGTCAATGCCGATCTCGCGCGCACCCGTCGCTTCGCTGCGTTCGACGCTTTCGGTCTTGTCCTCGACCTGTTGCTTGAATGGTGCCCAGAACCGGCGTAGCAACGGCACCCACTGTTCCTCGCCTCGCGCCACGGCATCGAGGTCATCCTCCAGCTTGGCCGTGAAGTCGTAATCGACATATTGGGTGAAGTGCTGGCCGAGGAAACGCCCCACGGCGCGGCCGACGTCCGTGGGCTTAAACCGACGATTCTCGAGCACGACGTATTCGCGTGCCAGCAGCACCTGGATGATGCTTGCATAGGTGGATGGCCGACCAATGCCGTACTCCTCGAGTGCCTTCACCAGCGACGCCTCGCTATAGCGTGGCGGTGGCTCGGTGAAGTGCTGGTCCGCTGCGATGTCCGCCAAGGGCACCTCTTCGCCAACCACCAGCGCAGGCAGTTTGCGATTTTCGTCATCATCCGTCTTCTGGTCGCGGCCCTCTTCGTAAACGGCGAGGAATCCTGGATCGATCACCGTGGTACCACTGGCTCGGAAGCTGTGACCCTCACCGCAGGCGAGGTCGACGCTGACGGTGTTGAGGACGGCCGGAATCATCTGGCTGGCAATCGCCCGCTTCCAGACAAGCTCGTAGAGCTTGCGTTGGTCCTCGCTCAAAAACGTGGCAACCGAGCCAGGCGTTCGCAGGGCGGACGTGGGCCGAATGGCTTCATGGGCTTCCTGGGCGTTCTTGGATTTGGTCTGGTAGAAGTTGGCCTTCTCGGGGAGCGCGTGCGTTCCATATTCCCGGGCAACCACGTCGCGCAGCTCGGACAACGCTTCGGTGGACAGGCTCACCGAATCGGTGCGCATGTAGGTGATCAGACCCACATTGCCCTCGGAACCCAGGGCCACGCCCTCGTACAGACCCTGAGCAACACGCATCGTACGGCTGGTGGAGAAGCCCAGCTTGCGGGCGGCCTCCTGCTGAAGCGTTGATGTGGTGAAGGGCGGTGCCGCGCGGCGCTTGCGTTCCTTCGATTGGACCTCGCTGACCACCAGCCTGCCACCGGCTGCGTTCAGCAGCGTCTCCCGCGCGGCTTGGGCGCTCGCGGCATCCGGCAGGTCGAACTGCTCAACCTTCCGGCCGGCAAGCCGACTGAGCCTGGCGACGAATGGCGTACCCGCATGTGCCAGCTGCGCCTCGATGCTCCAATACTCGCGAGCGATGAATGCTTCGATTTCCGCCTCTCGCTCGACGATCATCCGGAGGGCGGGTGACTGCACGCGTCCGGCGGACAAACCGCGTTGGACCTTGCGCCAAAGCACCGGAGAGAGATTGAAGCCCACCAGGTAGTCCAGAGCCCGGCGTGCCTGTTGGGCATCCACCAAGGGGTGCGACAGCTTGCGTGGGTGGGCTACGGCTTCCTGGATGGCGCGCGGCGTAATTTCGCTGAAAACCACCCGGTGCACGTCGCGGCCCTCCAGCAGCCCGCGCTCGCGCAGGATCTCGCTGATGTGCCAACTGATCGCTTCACCCTCGCGGTCCAAGTCGGTGGCTAGGTAGATCGCTTCCGCCTTGCTGGCGGCGCGGGCTATCGCCTCGACATGCTTTTCGTTTTTTTCAATCAACGCATAGCGCATGGCGAAGTCATGGCCGGGATCCACGGCCCCTTCCTTGGGCACGAGGTCGCGCACATGGCCATACGAGGCCAAAACCTCGAAATCCTTGCCAAGGTATTTATTGATCGTCTTGGCCTTGGCCGGCGATTCGACGATGAGAAGGTTCTTGGCCATGGACGGGCTCGGTAAGAAGAAGCCGCGTACGCGGCGTGGCCCGGCACGGGCCTTCCTTATCTAGTCTGGCGGGCAGCGCCGCCCTGCTGTCAAGTCGGCATGCGGAGCGGCAGCGTGTTCCACGCGGCGATGGCTTCGTCCACACCCGTATCCAGAAGGCGTGTCCGGCCCGCATCCAAGCCGCCGAGCCACTGCACGGTCCCCGGGTTCGGGGTCCGAGGCAGCCAGGCTTCAGCGCTGGCGCCACCATAAAGCACGAGGATGGGACAACCAAGCGCGGCAGCGCTATGCGCGGGTCCGGTATCGACGCTGACCATCCCCAGGGCGCGAGACTGCAAAGCGAGCAGTCGTGCCAGCGGCAAGTCATTGCCAATCGCGTGCACGCAATTCAAGCGGCTGCCCTGCGCCAGATCGGCCAGCCATGGCTGTTCGGGTGGCGTGCCGGTCAGCAGAATGACGGCTTCGGGAACCCGCGCATGCATCGCCCGTAGCATCGCGATCCAGCGCCCATCCGGCCAGGCCTTGCTGTCACGGAACCGTCCGCGGCCGCCGCCTCGCTTGAACGTGCGCTTGTTCCCCGCATGCAACAAAAGCAGAGGGCGATGCGACCAGTGCCGCCGGGCAAGCCAGCGCGCGCAGTCGCCCTGAGCCGACTCGCGGATAAATAGCGTCGGCGTCGGCGCAACGCGGGCGTTCGCCACGCCGTGCCAGCCCGGTGCATCAAGGGCACCGAATGCCAGCCAGCGATCGACCCAATGCGTCCGTGCACATTCCGGATGCTCTCCAACCCAAAGCAAGTCCTGGTCTCGGAATCCGGCACGATGCAGCAGCCGCGCCAACGGGCCGGTGGCCAGCTCATCGCAGATGTACACGGGCCGACGACCTGCGGTTGCAAGCGTGCGCACCAATTGCCATTGGCGCGGATGAAGCCAGTAGGGTCGCCGGCGGCTGCCCGTCAGCAGGACCTGGTGGACATCGGCGTGGCCGGCGTAGAGCGGTGCCGACCAGCCACCGCTGGTCAACACATCCGGAGGCAGGCCATACCGTCTGTGCAGGAGCGCAAGCAGCGGTGTCAGCAGCACCATGTCGCCCAGCGCACCGCACCGGACAACCAGCGGACGCGGAGTGGTCCGGTTCATTCTTCGGCGCGCAGCTTTTGCAGCGCGCTCACGGAGAGCTCGCAGACTTGGTTGCGACCATTGCGCTTGGCTTGGTAGAGGGCCAGATCAGCAGCGCGCAGAAGCGTGTCGAGCCGCGCGCTGGTGTCAGCCACCATGACGCTGAAACCGACGCTGACGGTCATGTGCCCGCAGGGGCTGGAACGATGGTCGATGGCGAGATCCGTGACCGCCAAGCGCGCCGACTCGGCGAGTATTTCGGCGCGACGCCGCTGCGCCGGGAGCATCAGCGCCACGAACTCTTCGCCTCCGGTCCGCGCCAGCACGCGCGCGCGGCTTCCGAGGACGGCCTGCAGGGCGCTGGCTACTTGGCGCAGGGCCTGGTCACCGGCGGCGTGGCCATAGGTGTCGTTGTAGGACTTGAAAAAGTCGATATCGCAGCAGATCGCCGCGATCTCGCCTCCGCTTTCACGCGCTTCTTGCCAGATCGCCTCCGCCCGCTCACGCCAGCCACGGTAGTTGGTCAGTCCAGTCAGACCGTCGGTGCGCGCCGTTTCGCCCAACGCCTCAACGGCGCGACGGAGTTCGCGCGTGCGCTGCTCGATCTCGTGCTCGCGCTCCGCGAGCGTCTGTTCGCGCTGCACCAGCAACGTCCGGATCAGGGTGGCATGCGTCCGCAGTGCGTCCACGATGGGCTGCAATTCGCGCACGGAATAGCGCAACGACTCGGGAAATTCGGCTTGGCTGCCGGGATCGAAATGCGAGAGCTCATCGGCCAGCGCCTGCACCGGCTGCATCAGTCGCCGGCTGGCGCGCGGCAACACCAGCCGCACCGCCAGGGCTACGAACACGAGTACGACCACCAGCGCGCCAAGCGCGAGAAGCCAGGTCTGGGCAACCAATTGACGGGGCGCGAGGGACAGTACCTGCCACCCGTCCGGCAGGACTATCCGCAACCCATCCTGTTGCCACCAGAAACTGTCGTCAGCGTCGGCCACCACGTTGGCTGGTTGCATCATGATCGCGCGCAGGATTCGGCTGGCGCGCGCTGCTTGGCCACGCGGCATGCCTAGCGCCGCGGTTGCGGCCACGACATTTCCTGCCGGGTCGATCAAGGCCAGCGCGTCACCGGCGCGCGCCAGCTGACTCAGGTAGGCCTCCAGCTTGCCAAGATCGAGTGCGGCCCCTACGACGCCCAGCAAGTGGCCGTCGGTGGCAAAAACGGGTGCAGCGACGCCGACAAGCATGCCTTGACCGTAACCACGGCTTTTGAAGACGCCCGAGACGTAGGCACGCCCTGCGGACACTGCGTGCTGGAAGTAAGGGCGATCAGCGACGCTGGTGCCTCGCCAGTAGTTCGGCTTGCCCGAAGCATCCAGCGGTGGTTCTGCGATCAGCACTTCGCCATCGGGCGAAGCTCCAAAGGTCGTCAGGAAGTCGGGATACATCTGCCGGAGGAGACGCAGCCTGGGCTGCAGCGTCCCCGAGTCGAACTGCACGCGCAGAACGGGGCTCGCGGCGAGTGTCGCCACCGCGCGACGGTGCCGTGCCAGATAGCCGCGAAGCGCCAGTTCGGCGCCATCCGTCATGTTGACAAGGTTGGTCTGTGCCTGCCACCGATCGATATGCTCGTACCATGCGCTGAGCGCCAGCCCCAGGATGAGGGCCGGCAGAAGGGCAAACGCGAGGAGCACCTGCGAGGCTCGGCGGGCCAGAGATGCTCGGCGACGATGGGGCATTTGCGAAGCGTAGCAAGCAAGGCGGGAAGGCCCCAAGCCCGCGTCAGGCGCAGGTCCGGGGAAGCGCTAGTCGCGTGGTTTGGCTGCGTAGGGATTGGGCTCATCCGCCTTCGGACGCAACGACCAGCGTTTGTAGGTCCACTGGTACTGCGTAAAGGCCCCGCGTACGCAGTCCTCGACCGCCGCATTCAATGCTGCGCAGGCGATGTCGGTGTCCTCGTTGGCGATGGCCAGAGGCGCCGGGCGCCAATGCAGGCGGAATCCGGCTCCGCGGGGCAATCGTTCCATGAAAGCAAACAGGACCGTTGCCTGGGTTCGATGCGCCAGCCGTGGCAACAGCACCATCGTTGCGGCCGGATGTCCGAAGAAGGGCACGAAAACGCCCTCGCCAGCGCGTGGTTGCTGATCCGGCAGGATTCCGACGACGCCACCGGCAGCCAGTCGTCGGTACAGGTTGCGCATTCCGCCGCCCTCCGCACGCACCTGCTCCGGTGCATAACTGCCACGCGCGCGCAGGAGCAATGGTTCCCAGCGGGGATCGCGCGGCGGTCGATAGAGAATGGCGAGGGAGGTGCGCGCGCCGATCCAATGATTCAGCAACTCCCAACAGCCCAGGTGCGGTGCGGCAACGATCAGGCCCTTGCTTCGGGCAAGCGCAGCATCGAACCACTCCTGCCCACGAACTTCGCGCACGAGCTTCAACGCGCGCCGGGCACCGCCACCCCAGACCTTCCCCAATTCGGCGATGCCGCGACCGGTTTCACGAAGGCATTCGCGAGCGAGCGCCCTGCGCTCGTGCGCATCCAGATCGGGTCTGGCAATCGCCAAATTGGCCTCGACGATGCGCCGCTCGCGGGAATTAAATCGCCACAGCAACGTACCCCCGGCGGCGCCCCACGCGTGAAGCACGCGCAGGGGAAGCAAACCGGCCCATCGCAGGCCAAGGTAGATGAGGGAGACAGTCCAGCGCATTCGCGCTGCAGGCGTGGCAGTCATCGGGCGATTGTCGGCAAAGCGTCGGAGAGGGTGGTTTTGAACGATCGTCGATCATGGCGGTTTCGTGGTCGCCGGCGCAGACTTCACGCAGGCCCAAGTCTGGCGCGCAGAATAGCCTGCAGCCACGAGTGGAGACTTTAGATGATCGCCCTGATCCAGCGTGTGTGCCGTGCGCACGTGGAGGTGGACGGCGCGGTGGTTGGCCGCATCGACACGGGGCTGCTGGCCATGATCGCCATCCAGGCCGCGGATGGTGAAGCCCAGGCCAAGCGGCTGCTTGCGCGGGTACTCGGCTATCGTGTGTTTCCCGACGAAGTGGGTCGGATGAACCTGAGCTTGAGCGAAACGGGTGGTGCCCTGCTCCTGGTGAGCCAGTTCACGTTGGCCGCGGACACCCGCAAGGGGATGCGTGCCAGCTTGGCTACAGCCGCTTCACCGGCGCATGCCGAGCGCCTCTATCTTTACCTGCTCGAACTGGCACGCGCCAGCGGTGTGCCGGTCGCAAGTGGACGCTTCGGCGCGAACATGCAGGTCCATCTCGTCAACGACGGCCCCGTCACATTCTGGCTGGAGGCGCGGTGAACAGGTTCCGGCCATCAGGGAACCTCGGACTTGAATGCTGGTCAGACCATCGCCAGTTCGCTAAACTGTAAGGTTCAATCTCTCCACGGTGCCCCGCATGGCCAATACTCCCAACGAGCAGCAGTCGGAAATCAAGCGGCTGATCACCAAGGGGCGCGAGCAGGGTTACCTGACGTACGCCGAAGTGAATGACCACTTGCCCGATGACATCGTCGATCCCGAGCAGATCGAGGACATCATCGGCATGATCAATGGCATGGGCATCGAGGTGCACGAAATTGCCCCCGATCTCGGCTTGCTCCCCGAGAGCGCGCCAGCCGGCGAAGACGACGAGACGGCTACCGAGGAGGCCGTGGCGCTGCTGAGTGCAGTGGATGCCGAAACTGGTCGAACGACGGACCCGGTGCGCATGTACATGCGCGAGATGGGCACGGTGGAGCTGCTGACCCGCGAAGGCGAGATCGCCATTGCCAAGCGCATCGAAGAAGGCCTGTCGCAGGTGCAGACCGCGCTGGCCAGCTTTCCCTGGACCGTCCGGCTGTTGATCGAGGAATATGACCAGCATCTGGATGGCAAGAAGCGCCTTTCGGAAGTGATTGCCGGCTTCAACGACGAGGAGCCGGCACCGGAGACGCCCGCCCCCCTGCCGGAGAGCAAGGCGGCGACTGACGACGGCGATGACGAGGAAGAGGTCAGCGGAGCGGGCGGTGGCGATGACGAGGAGGCAGGTCCCTCGGGCCCCGATCCGGCAGTCGTGCGGGCGCGCATCGACGAGTTGCGGCAGCTGTACGCGAAGTTTGAGAAAATTGCGCTGAAGACGGAGCCGGGCGACAAGAAGCTCGACAAGCAGCGGGCCACGTTGGCCGAGGCCTTCCTGGGCCTCAAGCTGCCTTCGGCGCTGATCGACCTTCTGGTCAAGAAGCTGCGCGAGGTCGTTGGCGAAATCCGGGGCCACGAACGCATGATCATGGAATTGTGCGTCAAAGGCGCGCGCATGCCGCGTGCTGAGTTCATCGAGTCGTTCCTGAGCAACGAAACCAACCCGGCTTGGGCTGATGGCCTGGCTCGCAAGCGCCAAAAGTGGGCGCCAGCCATCAAGGCCCGCATCGACTCCATTCACGCCGAGCAGGAAAAGCTCCGCGGAATCGAGCGGTTGCTGTCGATGCCGCTGACCGATATCAAGGAGATCAACCGCGCATTGTCCATCGGCGAGGCAAAGGCACGCCGCGCGAAAAAGGAAATGGTCGAAGCCAATCTTCGACTGGTGATCTCCATTGCCAAGAAGTACACCAACCGTGGTTTGCAGTTCCTGGACCTTATCCAGGAGGGCAATATCGGCTTGATGAAGGCCGTGGACAAGTTCGAGTACCGCCGCGGCTACAAGTTTTCTACTTACGCGACATGGTGGATACGGCAAGCCATTACGCGCTCGATCGCCGATCAGGCCCGCACGATTCGCATCCCCGTGCACATGATCGAGACGATCAACAAGCTCAACCGCATTTCGCGCCAGATGCTGCAGCAATACGGCCGCGAACCCACGCCGGACGAGTTGGCGAAGGCGATGGAAATGCCCGAAGACAAAATTCGCAAGGTGATGAAGATCGCCAAGGAACCCATCTCGATGGAAACCCCCATCGGCGATGATGAAGACTCGCACCTGGGTGATTTCATCGAGGATGCCAGCATCCTTTCGCCGATCGATTCCGCCACCGACACGGGCATGGTCGAAACGGTCCAGCAGGTTCTGGCCTCTCTGACCCCTCGCGAAGCGAAGGTGCTGCGCATGCGCTTCGGCATCGACATGAACACGGACCACACGCTGGAGGAAGTGGGAAAGCAGTTCGACGTCACTCGCGAGCGCATCCGCCAGATCGAGGCCAAGGCACTTCGCAAGTTGCGGCACCCGAGCCGTTCCGAGCAGTTGCGCTCGTTTCTGGATAACGAATAACGGATCGTTGCCTGCGGCGGCGCAGCAGTGCCCATGGGAAGGGCATTGCCGCGCCGCGCGCGATCAGTCCGTTTCCTGTTCCGGATCCTCCTCGAAGCGGAGGTGCTTGACGCTTCGGCCGTTGCGCCGCACGAGCTTCAGCGCCTCGATGCCAATCCGGATATGCGCATCGACGAAATGGGTCGTCACGGCGCGGTCGCTGGCTTCCGTCTTGACTCCCTCGGGAATCATGGGCTGGTCGGAAACCAGCAAGAGCGCTCCGCACGGGATATGGTTGGCGAAGCCGGCCGCGAAAATCGTCGCCGTCTCCATGTCGATGGCCATGCAGCGCGTCCTGCGCAGTACCTCCTTGAATCGATCGTCATGCTCCCAAACGCGGCGGTTGGTCGTGTAGACGGTGCCGGTCCAGTAGTCATGGCCGAGGTCGCGAATCATGGTCGAAACGGCGCGCTGCAGTTGGAATGCGGGAAGCGAAGGGACCTCCGGCGGCAAGTAGTCATTGCTCGTGCCTTCCCCACGAATGGCGGCGATCGGCAGGATCAAATCGCCGATGTGGTTTTTCCTCTTGAGGCCTCCGCACTTGCCCAGGAACACGCAGGCCTTGGGTGCGACGGCGCTGAGCAAGTCCATCACCGTTGCTGCATTGGGGCTACCCATTCCAAAATTGATGATGGTGATGCCGTCGCTGGTGGCATTCGGCATGGGTCGGTCGCGACCCCGCACATCGACGTTGTGCCACTTCGCAAACTGTTCTACGTAATTGCCAAAGTTGGTGAGCAGGATGTGTTGGCCAAACTCGTTGAGTGGCGTACCGGTGTAACGGGGCAGCCAGTTGCTGACGATCTCGTGCTTCTCGCGCATGCAGTGGATTCCTTAAGGCCCGCAGGGGGCGCGCCGACGACGCCACGCCGGCAGATCACGATTGATTCACCCACGTGAGTTTAGCGCGGCATTCGGCGCTGCCGGGCACGCGGGTGGGCGCGGTCGTAGACCTGCGCGAGGCGCTGGAAGTCGAGATGCGTGTAAATCTCGGTCGTGGCAATGTCCGCATGCCCAAGAAGCTCCTGGACGGCGCGCAGCTCGCCGGAGGATTCCAGGAGGTGGCTGGCGCACGTGTGGCGCAAAAGGTGCGGGTGCACGCGTTGGGCGATACCCTGCTCGGACGCCCTTTGCTTCAAGCGCAGCCGGAGTGCGGATGGTGACAGCGGCTTGCCGCCGCGCCCAGGGAATACCGGCGCGTCGGCTTGCTCCGACGTGGGCCGCAGCTCGCGCAAGGCGGCGAGTGCTCGACGGCCCACCGGAACCACGCGCGTCTTGTTGCCCTTGCCGGTCACCCGCACCAATCCCTCGTCAAGGTCGAGATCGCGCCAGCGAACATTGCATAGTTCGGCTACGCGCAGACCGCTGGAGTACAAGAGCTCCAGTACCGCCCGGTCCCTGGGAACAAGCGGGTCCTCTGCGTCCAGTTCCACCAAGCGTTGTGCCTGGTCGACGTCCAGGACGTGCGGGAGGCGCCGACGCAGCTTCGGCGCACGCAACCCGGCGGCGGGATTGGCGACCAGGGTCCCTTCACGGATCAGCCACTGAAAGAAGCTCCTGCAAGCCGACGCCAGGTGACGCAAGCTGCCGGGTCCCCGACCACGCCGGTGTTCGGACGCCATCAGCCCCTGGAGCACGACGGGCGGTAGCCCCGACCAGTCGTGCACGCCATGGTCGCGTGCATGCCGGGCCAGCAGCGTGAGTTCGCGCGCGTAATTGGTAATGGTGCCAGGCGCATAGCGGCGAGCGATGCGCAGATGATCGAGATAGCGGTTGACGGCGACCTCCAGCGAAGCGAGGTCCGCGGCACTCACAGGTAGCGACCCAACGCGACGCTGGCCGCCTCGGCGATTAGCTTGAGAAACAACGTCCCAATGCCGGGGTGGAACCGGTTTGCATCCTCGCTGCCAATGCCCAGCATTCCAGTGTTCCCAAGCTTGACCAGCGCAGCCGACTGGACGGCGCCGGCGTCGGCGCCGAATAGGGCATCAAGCTTGTCAGGTGCCAGTCTTCCACACAGAGGTTCGCCGCGCGCGAGGAAGTCGGCGAACGTGGCCAAGCTCCCGAGTCCGCCAGGCACGCAGCGCACCCAGGGCAATCCGTCAATGCCCGTGCAATTGCCGCCAAGAAGCAAACAAACGTGCTCGGTGTGGAAGTCCTCGCGCAGCCCGGCGACGATGGCCCGCGCGCAGCTGGAAAGGTCCATCGTGCGTAGCAAGCTCAGGGTGTATGTGTGGACCTGCACCGCCCGCTGTTCATTTTCCCCGGCGATGTCCACCAGCTCCGCGAGTCTCGCCTCAAGTTCGCGTAGCCGCTCGCGCAGGAGCTCGAGCTGATACCCAGCCAGCGACGCCGCGCGTCCATGCTCGCGGGGAATCACGAGCATCTCGGCAACGTCCGGGAAATCCTTCAGGAACGTTGGGTGGCGGCGCAGCCAAGCCGCCACATCCATGGCTTCAAGACCGGATTTGAGACTCAGTTCGGCCATGCGCGCATTCTCCTCGGGAGGCAGGGCAAGTGTGCGGCGTGGCCCCGGTCCATGCAATGCGAAATTGAGGACCCGCTCAGGGCGTCTCGCGGTCTGGCCAATCGCCTTCGAATACGAACGCGGCCGGCCCGCGCTGGCGCAGCGCATGCCCGGGGCCTGGCCAGGACACATGGAGCGTGCCGCCGGGAAGCGCCACTTCGACATCCGCGTCCACTCGGCCTTCGATTCGCAGCGCCGCCACCGCCGCCGCCGCGCCACTACCGCAGGCCGCCGTCCAGCCCGCACCGCGCTCGTGCACACGGAGGACGACGTGGCTGCGATCGCGCAGCTGGACGAAACCCGCGTTAATCCCGCGCGCGAAACCGCTGTGGTTGGTGAGCAACGGCCCGATGCGGCGAAGATCCGGGGCATCGACGTCATTCACCAGAACGACGGCATGCGGGTTGCCCGTGGCGACCAGCGTCGCGACGAGTGTCGAGCCACCAACCTCGATCGCACTGCGCCCACCCTCATCGGCGAGGTGGCAGTCCGTTCCTGCGGAACCGAAGGTCGGTTCCTGCAATTGCAGCTCGACGTCGCCACGCCCATGAACCAGAACCTCGATGCATTCGCGCGGAGCCTGCAGCAGGTGCGGGATTCGATAGTCGATCAATCCCGCGCGCGCCAGCCAAGCCGCAACGCAGCGGGCTCCGTTGCCACATTGTTCGGCCTTGCTGCCGTCGCTGTTCCAGATGGCGTATCCCCAATGGCAGCCATGGCCTTCCACGCGATGGATCGTCAGGAGCTGGTCGAATCCGATGCCGCGATGGCGATCGCCCATGAGTCGGATTTGCACCGGGTCTGTCACGAACGGCCGACTCCGCGCGTCGATGACGACGAAATCATTGCCAAGGCCATGCATCTTGGTGAAATGCAGGCTCACGGTTTGCGAGGTGGCTGATCCGAGGCCATGGGCAGGCCCGATCCAGCGGATGTCCCGGGCGGTGCCGGCTGGCTGGCTGGCGCGCGAGGCTTCGACTCGGGCCGCACCAGCGAACCCTTGTTTCCGCAGCCGGCGAGTGCCAAGGCTGCCAAGCACGCCAGCATGGTGTTGCGCTTCGTCATGCCGGCAAGTATAGGGTGAGCATGCGCGGCACGCATGCGAGTTCGGTATCGCTCGGGCCGATTCAGCGGCGCCCGTGCTCTTTCGCGGAAGGTTTGTTGACGGGAATCGTCGTCTGCTGCAACGGACCAACGCGCACGGTTCCGGCCCCGCCCCATTGAGCGTCCCGCTGCGCAAAATAGGCCCTGCTCGGGGTCCAATACCACTTGTCTCTGAGTGGATTACCAAATCCCAGAGGCGTCAGCGACGGCGCGCCCACGGTATAGGATGGACCGGCGATGGAGCTTACCCCGGAGTCATAGCCCGTCCTCGAGCCCGTCATTTGCGCGAGCGCCAGGCGCATGTCGGAGAGCATGCGTCGTTCCGCGATCCTGTCCCCATAGGTTTTCCGGAGCTTCTGGAGATCGGTTGCCGCTTGCGCTCGCTCGCTCGCGGAGAGCTGCGCACCGATGCGTTTGCGGGTTGCCACGAATTCGGGATAGCCGCGCGATGAGGCAAGGGCCAGCCAGGCCCAGGCCTTGATCGGGTTCTTTCGGACCCCCGTGCCATTGGCGTACATCAGTCCAAGGGCGAGCTGCGAGAACTTGTCTGCGTAGAAGGCCCCGAACTTGAAGTACTTGAGCGCGCACGCGTAGCGGTGGTTCGCATAGCAGCGCATGCCGGCAAACCGACCGAATAGATCGGGGTGACCCACGGTCGAAGAGTTGCCCATGGCGAGGATGATGCGCTGCACCCTTGGACCTGGCGGGCCCGGGTCGCTGGGCGCGCCCAAAGCGCCATCCGCGCGGACCGCCATCGCCGGACAGAGAACGACCAAAAAAAGAATTAGGCTGCGCAGCATGGCCATCACTCCGTTGACGGGCGATCAGTATATCCGCAGCCATGCTTGGCAATGCCGGGCCACCCCGATGACGCGCGTGCGCGCTTCGGCTAACGTTGCGTCGGGGCCGGGGCTGTCCTGTGGCATCCCGCGGAGAGCTCAATGAGCAGCATGCAACCTCTTTACGTCATCGTACTCGCTGCGGGCGAGGGCAAGCGCATGCGTTCGCAGCATCCCAAGGTGATGCTGCCATTGGCCGGGAGACCGCTGCTGGCACACGTGCTCGAGACTGCTCGCGCCCTGGATCCAATGCGAATCGTGGCTGTCTACGGCCACCGCGGCGAGGTGTTGCGTGCAGCGTTCGCCGACAACCCCGACCTTCTCTGGGTGCACCAGGTCGAGCAGCGGGGGACGGGCCATGCGGTGCGCCTTGCATTGGAACAAGTGCCGGAGCATGCCCGCGTGCTGGTCTTGTTCGGGGATGTGCCGCTGCTCCGGCCTGAAACACTGCGTCCGTTGGTTGAGGCGCGCGCGCCGCTGGCGGTCCTTGCTGCCGAGGTGCCTGATCCACAGGGGTATGGCCGGGTTGTGCGTGATGGGCTGGGCCAGGTGCGCGCTATCGTAGAGGAACGAGACGCGGACTCTGAGCAGCGGCAGCTGAGGGTGATCAACACGGGCATCCTGGCTGCCGACGCGCGCCGACTCCGAGTATGGGTCGCCAACCTTGACTGCAACAATGCCCAGCAGGAGTACTACCTCACCGATGTGTTTGCCCAGGCTGCCGAGGAGGGCATGCCCGCCATCTGCCTGCTCGCCCCGGATGCGAGTGAGGCGGAAGGAGCCAATGATGCGCGCCAACTCGCGCGGCTGGAGGCGCGGTTGCGGAATCGCGGAGCCGCGCGCTTGCTCGACGCCGGTGTGCGACTGGCCGATCCGTCGCGCATCGACGTTCGTGGAAGCGTTGACTGCGGCATGGATGTCGAAATCGACATCGACGTCATTCTCGAAGGTCGCGTCGTCTTGGGTGACGGCGTGCGGATCGGTCCGTTCTGTCGGTTGCGGGACGTCGAGCTGGCCGCTGGTAGCGAAGTACGCGCTCACTGCGACATGGAGGGCGTGGTGAGTACGGGCCCTTGTCGCATTGGTCCGTTCGCCCGGTTGCGTCCGGGCAGCGTTCTCGGTGAAGCCGCCGTCGTGGGCAATTTTGTCGAGGTGAAGAATACGCGCCTGAACGAGCATGCGAAGGCTTCCCATCTGAGTTATCTCGGTGACGCGGAAGTTGGTGCCGGAGCCAACCTTGGCGCAGGCACCATCACGTGCAATTTCGATGGATTCGAGAAGCACCGCACCGTGATTGGTGCCGATGCGTTCATTGGGTCCAATAGCGCGCTGGTTGCACCCGTCGTGATCGGTGAAGGCGCCACCATTGGCGCGGGGTCCGTGATCACTCGGGATGCGCCCGCAAACGAACTGACCGTGGCCCGATCGCGCCAGAGCACCCTGCCACACTGGCGACGTCCACCCCGGAAGCCGCGTCGCTAACCTAAGTCCCGCGAGGCTTCGCGCGGTGGGTGGGTGTGGCGTTCCACGGGTCGTCCGGCCATGGATGCCTGGGATAGCGCCCTTTCAGCTCCCGTCGCACCTCGGCATAGGTGCGGTCCCAGAAGCCACGAAGATCCCGGGTGACCTGGATCGGGCGCCCACTGGGCGACAGCAGGTGGAGCGTCACGGGCACGCGTCCGCGGGCGATTCGGGGTGTCTCCGCCAGGCCAAACAATTCCTGGAGTTTGACGGCCAGGACGGGTGCCGCCGGGTCCGTATAATCCAGCGGCAACTCACGCCCACTGGGTACCCGGAGGCGGGTCGGCGCCTCCCGCGCCAGCACGGTCCAGTGTTGCTGGCCGATGCGGGTCCGCAGTGCCGCGAGTAGATGCTCGCTTGAAAGATCGGCGAGGCTGCGGGCACTGGCAAGAATCGGCCCCAGCCAGTCGTCGAGCGTCGAGAGAAGCGCCGCATCACCGAGGTCCGGTAGCTCCAGTTCGGGAAGCCAGCCGCGCAAGGCGGCGACACGGCGGCGCAGGTTCTGGGCCGTATCGTCCCATGGCAGCAGAGCTAGCCCTTCGGAACGAATGGCGGCGAGCAACGCGTTACCCGCTTCTGACGGGCTCATCGGAACGATGCGCTCGTCCAGCACCAGTGCGTCGAACCACTCCAGCTCGAACGCCTCCGCTGCGCCGCGGCGGGCGTTCCACCGCAGTTCGCGTGTTCGATAGATTCGTTGCGGTTGGCGACGCCGGAGTCGCTCGAAGCTGAATGGCGCTGCTTGGAGGATCAGTGCGTCACCGCGCTCGGCGCGCAATTCGGTCACGAGCAGCCACGGTTGGCCCCGAAGCGAACTCGTCTCGCGCAGGCGCGCGCCACCACCACTGGATAGGCTGTAATGCAAGGGGTCGGTGCCAGACTGACGAGCGATCCGATCGGGATAGGCAGGCAGCAGCAGATCCCCGACCGCGTGCTCATGCGGGGCGTCCGAGGCCGCCACCGATCCGCCCAATCGATGTCGCCAACCGGTACTGAGTCGCTCGATTGCTGTCCATGAACCGGAGGCCTCGCTTCGCGACCTGGGGGAGCGCGAGGCGTACTGTTTTCGCCATGCGTGCAACGCGGCCAGTGATCCGCGAAGATCGTCGCTTTGCTCCGCGCTACGCAATGGCGACGGGCTCTCGACGAGGGCCAGCAGGTCCGCCAACAGTGCCCATTCGGCGTTCGCCGCATCGATGGCCGCAGCAGCAAGTCTTGGCGCGGCGCCCAGTCGGTGCATGGCCCGGCCACGGGGGGTGATGTGGCCCGCCTCGTCCAGTGCGCCCAGCTGGCGGAGCAGGGCGCGGGCTTGCGCTAGCGCGCCACTGGGTGGCGCATCCAGCCATGGCAGATCGTCCGTGCCCCAGACTGCCAGGTCGAGCGCCAGGCCACTCAAGTCCGCGTGCGTGATTTCGGCCAACCGGGTCTTCTCCAGGCGCAAGCCTTTCGGCCACAGTCGAAGCACCAGACCTGGAGCGACGCGGCCGGCGCGGCCCGCGCGCTGGTCAGCCGAGTCCCGGGCAATACGCACGGTAACCAGGCGTGTCAGGCCCGTACTGGGATCGAAGCGCGGTGTTCGGGCCTCGCCGCTGTCGACGACGGCGGTGACTCCCGGCAATGTCAGGCTGGACTCGGCAAGGTTCGTCGCCAGGACGATTCGTCGGGTGCCGGGTTCGGCTGGCGCCAGTGCGGCGCGCTGCGCCTCGGGATCAAGCTCGCCATGGAGCGGCAAAATGGACATCGGCTGGGGCACCGCCTGCGATACGTCGGCGAGCACGCGAAGTCCGTGGCGGATCTCTCGGCGGCCCGGCAGGAACACCAGGACATCGCCACTCGTTTCACGTAGCGCGTGCTGTACGGCGTAGCGAAGCGTAAACGCCCATCCCGCCGTGGGTGCGACCTCGGGGTGGATGATCTGCACCGGATGCGAGCGGCCCGTGCTGGTGATTTGCGGTGCATCCAACCACCTGGCAATCCGGTCCCCCTGCATGGTGGCCGACATCACGACGAGACGCAGGTCGGGGCGGATGGAGCGTTGGACCTCCAAGGCGAGTGCCGAACCAACGTCGCCGTGAAGGTGACGCTCATGGAACTCGTCAAAGAGAATGGCGCCGACACCGGCGAGCTCTGGATCGTCAAGCAGGAGGCGCGTCAGGATGCCTTCGGTGAGCACTTCGATACGGGTCATCGGGCTGACGCGACTATCAAAGCGGACACGGTAGCCCACGGTCTGGCCCACGGGTTCACGAAGCTGGGTCGCCATGAATTCGGCCGCTGCGCGAGCGGCGACGCGACGTGGCTCGAGCATGAGGATGCGCCGGCCTGCCAGCCATTCGGCGCCGAGGAGGGCCAATGGGACCTGGGTGGTTTTTCCAGCGCCGGGTGGCGCTTCCAGGACAAGTCGTGGATTGCGCGTCAGTGATTCGACGATCTGCGGCAGCAGTGCCGTAATCGGTGGCTCGTCATGCGTCGGCATCGCGGGATGGTAACCGGCACACCCCCACGTCCGGATGCGCGGTCGCCAGACGCTGCGACAATGCCCACCCCCACGATGGCGATAACGCCCATGCAATTAGTCGACATTGGCGCCAATTTGACTCACGAGTCATTCCGGCAGGATTTCGAAGCCGTTCTCGCGCGCGCGCGTGCGGCCGGCGTGGAGCAGATGCTGGTCACCGGGGCCTCGCTCGACGGGAGCCGGGACGCGCTGGCCTTGGCCCAGCGACACCGCGGCGTGCTGTTCGCGACCGCCGGCGTGCATCCACACCATGCAGGAGAAGTTGATGCTGGCGCGGAAGATGTCTTGCGCACGCTGCTGAAAGACCCTTGTGTCCGTGCTGCGGGCGAAATGGGGCTGGACTATTTCAGGGACTTTGCCCCGCGCGCTGCACAGCGCACGGCATTCGAGCGGCAACTGGCGTTGGCAGCGGAGCTCCGAATGCCGCTGTTCCTCCACCAACGCGAGGCGCATGCCGATTTTCTCCCGCTCCTGCGCTCGGTGCGCGATGCCGTGCCGGCAGCCGTCGTGCACTGTTTCACCGACGGGCGGAAGGCCCTCCACGACTATCTTGACCTGGACTGCCATATCGGCATCACGGGGTGGCTGTGCGATGAGCGCCGCGGGACCCATTTGCGTGAATTGGTCCGGTCGATTCCCCGCGGGCGCCTGCTCATCGAGACCGATGCCCCTTACCTGTTGCCGCGAAGCCTCCGTCCCCGGCCGGCGCACCGTCGCAACGAGCCGATGTACTTGATGGAAGTGTTGCGGGAACTGGCGCGTGCGCGCGGTGAGGACCCCGTGGATTTGGCAGCGGCGACCAGCCAGAACGCGCGCGCCGTCTTTGGTCTGCCGCAACCATCGCTTTGAGTGGGATCGGGGCGGGGCCGCAGGCCGCTCGGGCGGGAGGACTGGTCCGTAATTGCTTCGAAAGGAAAATGGCATCTGTCCGACGCGCACGACGGGTCGGGCAAATCGTCGCGGGGAGCAGTTTGACCCGGTTGCGTCAGGTTGCCGCAGCGCACCAAAAAATCCTTTTGAATCAGTGTGCTGGCCAGACGGACTCGGCCGGTTGGCGCGCGTTCCATGTGCCAACGCCGCCGTGCAAAAGGCGGTGATCGCGCACGCTTGATCCAGATCAAGCCGGGCAGCAAGGGCATTCCTAGTCTCGATGCCACGGCACTGTCGCCGTGTCCAAAGTTGAACAAGAGGTGTGTCATGTCCGAGATCGCGAATACCGAATCGCGTCGCCAATTCCTGAAGCTTGCCGCCGGCACCGCGACGGCAGCCGTAGTCGTCGCCATGCTGCCGCGCGCCGCGCGCGCTGGTGGCTTGCCGCACCTGACGCCGGATAACCCGGCGGCCCAGGCCTTGGGTTACGTCGACAACACCAAGCAAGTCAACCAGTCCAAGTTCCCCAACCATACGGACGCCCAGCGTTGCGCCAACTGCGCGTTCTGCCAGGCCAAGGCCGGCTCGAGCTGGGCGCCGTGCCAGTTGTTCCCCGGCAATGACGTCAACACGAATGGCTGGTGCTCGGCTCACAAGATGAAGGCGTAACCGGGCCGGCAGCGGCCGCAGGAACCTGGGCAACGAACGCCACGCGCGAAACGTATGCCCGGCGACGGTTCCGAAGCGCTGCGGGCCGGGGCGGGCCCGCCGTCGCAATGACGGCGGGCCCCTTTGCCAGCACGGGGCGGACGGTGTACGGTCCACCGTTCCTCAACGGGGCGTACCCGAGTCAATCATGCCGTCCGCACAATTCTCCCGCAGCGACCTGCTTGCATGTGGCCATGGCCAGCTATTCGGCCCCGGCAATGCCCGGTTGCCGTTGCCGAACATGCTCATGTTCGATCGCATCGTCAACATCTCGACCGAGGGTGGCGCATACGGTCGCGGCGTGATTGAGGCCGAACTCGACATCCACCCGGATCTCTGGTTCTTTGCCTGCCATTTCGAAGACGATCCCGTTATGCCGGGCTGCTTGGGATTGGATGCCCTATGGCAGCTCGTCGGCTTCTTTCTGGCCTGGCTGGGCCAGCCAGGCCGGGGGCGTGCGCTGGGGGTCGGAGAAGTCAAGTTTTCCGGTCAGGTGCTGCCGACGGCGAAGAAGGTGACGTATCAGATCGACATTCGTCGCGTCATGAGGCACAAGCTCGCCATGTCCATTGGCGACGGACGGGTTCTTGTGGACGGTCGACCGATCTACGAGGCCAAGGACTTGCGGGTTGGGTTGTTCACCAGCACGGAAGGGTTTTGAGTGGCGATGCGTCGGGTCGTGATTACCGGCATGGGCATTGTCTCGTGTCTCGGCAATGACGTGGACACCGTGAGCCGTGCACTCCGGGATGGCCGTTCGGGCATCCGGCACATGCCTGGCTATGTGGAAATGGGCTTGCGCAGCCACGTGGCTGGCGTCCCCACGATCGATCTCGAGGCAGCCATCGATCGCAAGATGAAACGCTTCATGGGTGACGCGGCCGCCTATGCCTGCGTGGCGATGCGCTCGGCGCTGGACGATGCAGGACTGACGCCGGACCTGGTCACCAGCGAGCGCAGCGGGCTGATCGCAGGATCGGGTGGGGGCTCGCCGGCGAACCAGATCGAGACCGCCGACTTGCTTCGCAGCCGAGGGGTTCGTCGCATCGGCCCCTACATGGTTCCGAGGACGATGGGATCGACGGTTTCAGCGGCGTTGGCGACGGCCTACGGCATCCGAGGTCTGAGCTACTCGATATCCGCGGCCTGCGCCACGTCGGCGCACTGCATTGGCGTGGCTGCCCGCGAGATAGCGAGCGGCGCGCTCGACATGGCTTTTGCCGGTGGCGGAGAGGAAGAACACTGGGGAATGAGCGCCCAGTTTGATGCGATGGGCGCGCTGTCAACGCACTTCAACGACACGCCGGAGCAAGCCTCCCGGCCCTACGATGCGGGTCGCGACGGCTTCGTGATCGCGGGTGGCGGCGGCATGCTCGTCCTTGAGGAGCGCGAACATGCGCTCCGGCGTGGTGCCCGCATCCATGCCGAATTGATCGGCTACGGCATCAGTTCCGACGGGGCCGACATGGTTGCGCCGAGCGGTGAAGGTGCCGTGCGCTGTATGCGCATGGCGATCGCCGCTGCCGGCGAACCGCGCGTGGATTACATCAACACCCATGGTACGTCTACCCCGCTGGGCGATCTCGTGGAACTGCAGGGGCTTCGCGAAGTGTTCGGCGATGCATGCCCTCCGCTATCGTCGACCAAGGCCCTGACGGGCCATCCGCTCGGAGCCGCCAGCGTGCACGAGGCGATCTATTGCCTGTTGATGATGCGAGACGGCTTCATCGCGGGTTCGGCGCACATCGATGCGCTGGATGCGCAAGCCGCCGACATGCCGATCGTCAGGGAGTCGCGGACCGCGCAACTGGACACCGTCCTCTCCAACAGTTTCGGATTCGGCGGTACCAACGCCACCTTGATCTTGCGGCGCCATCGCGACGGGGGCTGACCTTTCGGCCCGCAAGGGCGCCGGAGTGCCCTCGCCCGCGTGGTGTAGCCAACCCGACCTGCCCTGAGCCAGCCGGCGTTGGCCGGTGAACCCATGCCCACGCATTCCCCTTCCTAGCTCGGCCTGACGCGCAGCGTCACGCCGGCGAAGCCGTCCGGGCAGGAGGGGTCAAGCGGGCGGTTTTCGCCTTTCCGCCTGGGACTTGCGCGAACGCAAGCGCCGGGGTTCCGTTCGGCACCAGCGGCTGAGCCTCCGCTTGGCCCGGCTGCATGAGCGCATCGGCAACCTGCACCGTGACTTCCGGCACAAGCAAACGTCGCGCATGGTGCAGCAGTGCGCGGTGCTGGCGACCGAAGAACTCGCACCGAAGAACATGAGCCGCAGCGCCCGAGGCACCGAGCAGGAGCCGGGGCGGCGCGTGCGGCGAAAAGCCGGACTCAACCGGGAAATTCTCTCGGCGGCGTTCGGCATGGCGCATCAGATGCTCGCGTACAAAGCGGAAGAAGCTGGTACGCGCCTGCACCTGAGCAACACGCGCCAACTCAAACCGTCGCAGCGGTGCTCCGCGTGTTGGGAAGTCGTTCCCAAGACGCTCGCCGACCGCATGCATCTCTGCCCGCACTGCGGGCACATCATGCAGCGCGACCAGAACAGCGCGTTGGTGGTACTCATCGACGCGCACACGCCTGGAACGGGCGTGGCGGCGAGACCGAAACCTCGGCCACGGCAACGTGGCAGGTCGAAGTCTGTGACCCGCGAAACCCCCCGCTACAACCGCGCAAGCGGTTTAGCGGCGGGAGAGTTCATTGATCTGACCCAGGTCAAGGGATGGCGCGCGAGACCAGCGCAAACTGCGCGCCGGCCCGCGGTTGCCGCCGACGTGCAATGCGCCGGGCATTCCCCCCAAGAAAGGCGGTTCGTCCCGTGTCGCTGTCGTCAAACCATCCGAGATGCGTTGCGAAAACCGATGAACGCGTTGTGCGTGTCCGTCGTCCGTTTGCAGCGAGGGCCGCCCAATGAGCTACCACGACTTGCGCGCCTTCATTGCGGCGCTGGAAAGTTCCCGCGAACTTCGGCGCGTCACGGCGGCAGTCGATTCGAACCTCGAAATCACAGCCTTCTGCCAGCGCGCGCAACGATGCGATGGCCCGGCGTTGCTGTTCGAGCACGCGGGACCTAGCCGCCACCGCTTCCTGGGCAATGTCTTCGGTAGCGTGCGTCGCATCGAGATGGCACTTGGCCGTCGGCCCGTCGCTTCGCTGCGCGAACTGGGCGAACTCTTGGCGGAGCTCAAAGAGCCCCGCTGGCCGGGGTCGCTCCGCGCTGCCGCCGCCGCCTTGCCCATCTATGGCCAGCTCGCGCTCGTGGCACCGAAACCCGCCCGCAGCGCTCCGTTTCAATTCGACCGTCGCGAAGGCCCCGACGTGGACCTCGCGGAGCTGCCCATTCAAACGTGCTGGCCGGAGGATGCCGCGCCCCTGATTACCCTCGGCCTGGTCATTACCCGGAGTCACCGCCTGCAGCGTCAGAACATTGGCATCTACCGCATGCAACTGCTCGGTCGAAATCGCGTGGTGATGCGCTGGCTCGCCCATCGCGGTGGCGCACAAGACCATGCTGAATGGTGCGAGCAGCATCCGGCGGATCCATTTCCGGTCGCCGTGGCGATTGGGGCCGACCCCGCAACCACGCTGGCGGCTGTGGCGCCCCTGCCCGACACGCTGTCGGAATTCGAATTTGCCGGACTGCTCCGCGGAGCACGTGGAGAAGTGCTGCGGAGCGACCTGACCGGACTGGACCTTCCCGCAAGCGCGGAAATCGTCCTGGAGGGCCATATTCAGCCGGGTGACACCGCCCTCGAAGGGCCATTCGGCGACCATACCGGCTATTACAACGCGGTCGACCGCTTTCCGGTCTTCACGGTCGACCGTATGTGCCGCCGCGACGGTGCCATTTACCAAGGCAGCTGGATGGGTCGCTCGCCGCACGACGAGCCTTCCGTCCTGGCGATGGCGTTGAACGATCTGTTCGTTCCGATCCTGCGTCGCATTTTTCCCGAGGTCGTTGACTTTTACCTGCCGCCCGCGGCCTGCTCTTATCGCGTAGCGGTCGTCAGCATCCGTAAGCGTTACCCAGGCCATGCACGTCGCGTGATGTTCGGCGTGTGGTCGTACTTGCGGCAGTTCACGTACACGAAATTCGTGATCGTCACCGACGATGACATCGATGTGCGCAATTGGGATGCCGTCTTGTGGGCCATTTCGACGCGGGTCGACCCCGCGCGCGATTGTCTGGTGGTCGATCGCACGCCAGTCGATTATCTGGATTTCGCAAGTCCCGATCCCAACCTTGGTGGCAAGCTGGGCATTGATGCCACCACCAAGGTCGCGGGCGAGACCCATCGGGCATGGGGCCGGCCCATCCGGCCGGACCCCTTGGTCGAGGCGCGGGTCGACGCGCTGTGGGCGCAGACTTTTGGTGCGGGTCTTGACCTGGATCAGTAACGTCGCGACCAGGACCGCCGATGCTCCGCATATTGCCCAAAGCGGAGACCCTTCCATGCAGTTGGTCTGCCCGGCTGGCAGCCTGCCCTCCTTGCAGGCGGCCGTAGACAACGGTGCCGATGCGGTCTACGTGGGCCTTCGCGATGAGACGAACGCACGCGCATTCCCGGGTCTGAACTTCGACGAGGCGGATCTTCGCCGCGGAATCGCCTATGCCCATGCACGTCACCGCAAGGTCTACCTAGCGCTCAATACCTATCCAACGACCCAAAGGCTTGTCCATTGGGAGAACGTTGTAGACCAGGCCGCCGCATCGGGCGTCGATGCCCTGATCATCGCGGAAATGGCGGTCCTGGATTACGCCGCCCGCCATTATCCGGCCTTGCCGCGGCACCTGTCGGTCCAGGGTTCGGCCACAAGTCACGCTGCGCTTCGCTACTACGCGTCGGAGTTCGGTATCAGTCGCGCCGTCCTGCCCCGAGTCCTTGCGTTGCAGCAAGTCGAGCGACTCGCGGAAAAATCCCCCGTGCCGCTGGAGACTTTCGCTTTTGGAAGCTTGTGCATCATGGTCGAAGGCCGGTGCCAGCTTTCAAGCTATGTAACGGGGGCTTCGCCCAATCGCCATGGCGTTTGCTCCCCCGCCAAATTCGTCCGTTGGGACGAAACTGGCGAAGGACGCACCGTGCGCCTCAACGGCGTGCTGATCGACCGGTTCGCCGATGGCGAGGCCGCGGGCTATCCGACGGTCTGTAAGGGGCGTTACAAGGTGGGCACCGAGGTCTTTCACGCGCTGGAAGAGCCGACAAGTCTCGACACGCTGGAATTGCTTCCACGCCTTGCAGCCTGCGGGATCGCCGCGGTGAAGATCGAGGGGCGCCAACGGAGCCCGGCCTACGTGGGCGCAGTCGCGGCGGTGTGGCGTCGCGCCATCGACCGCTTGCGCGAGGATGCTCCGAACTTTCGAGTCGACTCGGATTGGCAGGCCACGCTCGGTCGCGTCGCAGAGGGCGTACGAACGACGCTGGGTCCCTATCATCGATCCTGGCACTGAGTCGACGCATGCGATTGACCCTCGGCCCCCTGCAATATTTCTGGCCTCGTCGCCAAGTACTCGATTTTTACTCGGCGATGGCGGAACAGCCCATCGATGTCTTCTATCTTGGCGAAACGGTATGCAGCAAGCGCCGGGAGCTTCGCGAAGACGACTGGTTAACCCTTGCCCGCGACTTGGTCGCTGCTGGGCGCGAGGTCGTCCTGTCGACACTGACCCTGATCGAAGCCGAATCTGAGCTTGCGCGCCTGCGGCGTCTGGTCGAGAACGGGAGTTTTCTGGTCGAGGCGAACGACATGTCCGCTGTGCAAATGCTGCGTGAGCGCGGATTGCCATTTGTCGCGGGGCCCGGCATCAATCTTTACAACCATCGCGCGATGGAATTGATGCGCCGCGCGGGAATGAAGCGCTGGGTGCCCGGCGTGGAGCAGGGCCGTGACCAACTGCTCGAGACCCGGGAGGTGGCGGATCCCGCGTTCTGGCCCGAAATCGAGCTGATCGCCTGGGGCCGCCTGCCATTGGCTTATTCAGCTCGCTGCTTTACGGCGAGGGCACACGATCTCGCCAAGGATGATTGTGGGTTTCGCTGCATCGAGGACTCGGGCGGCCTGCCGCTCTCGACGCGCGAAGGCGACCCGTTCCTGCGCATCAATGGCATTCAGGTCCAAAGTGAGTCGATCTGCGATCTCGCCCCTGAAATCAACGAAGTTCGCGCCGCGGGCGTAGATCTTTTGCGCCTGTACCCGCAGTCACAGGACATGCCCTCCGTCATCGCGTATTTCCGTGCTGCCATGCAAGAGCCGCCCCGAACGCGGCGCGGCGAGTGCAATGGATACTGGCATGGACGGGCCGGAATGGCACAACTACCCGCCATGGCCGTCACCTGAGGGTCGCCGGCGCATCGTCGCGACGATCTGGCCCTATCGCCATCGCGCGAGTCGAATGCGACCGCAACCGACGGCACGGAGATCCTCCCCGGCGTCACGCCTTGGCGGGCGGCAATTGGGCCAGCGCCCGTGGCGCTGGCTTGCCACGGATCCGACCATGCGCTTCGCGTGCGTCGGACGCCAGGGTCGCGAGTCGATGCAGACCGATGCGAAGCGCGAGCGGAACGGACTCCCAGGGCAACTGGTCCAGCAGGTTCCGAGCGGTCAGTCCCAGTTCCGTATCACCGGTCAGCGCCAGCCGTCGCTGGAAGAACAGCGTGTCGGCATCTTCCAGGCGACCCGCGAGGAGCATGAATTCCAGGGCATTGCCTTGGACGGCCGCTTCGGCCTCCGCCTTGCAACCGCAATGGTGGATGCGGCCATCGCGTACGGTGAGGACCCACCGAATTCCAAGATCGTTGATCTGAATGGCCAATCGCCGGTCGACAAGGAAATCGAGCTTGCCCGCAGCAAGTGGCGCCTGAAGGACGCGCTCGACGACCATCTCGACGAATCGTTGCTGCCATGGGTCGGGAACGAGGCGCAACGGAACCGCGAGCACACGCGGCGGCGGCAGCAAGGCCAGAAGGCGATCTCGAAGGCTTGAAAACGCGACCGTCCTCCCGGTCCGCTCGACTTCGCCGCGCACCTGCTTGTCCACGGCGCATTCGATGGTCGCGCGCATGAGCCGCTCGGCATCAAGGGGATCCAACTGCCAACGTCCAGCCCTTTGCCGGGCCCGCTCAAGGACCTGGCGTTCGCGCTCGTCGTCCCTGAGGGGCAAGCCGTTGCGGCGCTTCCGCTGCGCAAGCGATGCGACGACGTTCTGCCGAAGCGCCAGACCATCAATCATTGCATCGTCGATGACATCGATGGCCACGCGATGGGCCCGCATGAAAAAGGGTCGAATTCTCTGCATTTCCCGTCTCCTCCCTGCGCTTGATAACCGCAGGCTGGCCGTTGCACCTTGTCCCAGGTCAAGAATGCAAGCGATCGATGTCCGATCGAGGCAACCCGCATTTAGAAGACGACCACGTCGCTCGTATCCTGAAAGCCATCCAGCAGCATGCGGCCGACGCAGTCAGGGACGATACGCGCCATGCACTGGGGGGCCGCTGCAAGGCGGCAGGACTTCGCGTAGCAATTCAGACAACCTCC
>JAJYPJ010000053.1 GCA_021795435.1 Pseudomonadota bacterium | reverse complement strand
GCTCTTGAGATCCAGTCCGGGCAGGTACCCGTTGTTCATCAAAGTCTGGTAGAGGGCGAGGTTCTCCAGCGGCGAATCGATGGTCTTCGCCTCTCCGTTGACCGTCACCACCAGCCGGCCCGACGAGTCGGTCGTGATCTCGTCCGCCGAGTTCAGGGACGAGATGGCCTCCGCATAGGATTTGTCCATGACCTTGGTCGGCGCACGGGCGACGCTCAACCGGCTGAACTCGACCGGTACCACGAGGCTCGCGTACTCGGTCACGACGTCGCCTTCCGGCGTCAGCGGCAGTGCAACGCCATTGGCGTCAACAGGCTGCACGTGGCCGTACTGGTCCAGGATCGGAACCCCATTGGCATCCCGGAGGATCGCCACGGCATCGCCGTAGAGGTCCCCCTTCTTGCTGCCGGCGCCCGTGGGCTTCCCGGTCGTGGCCTTGCCTCCGCTGTATTTCGGGCCCTTCTTGTCGGAACTGGTCTCCTCGGTGGTCGACTGCTCGGTATCGCTGCCGCGCAGGACTTCTGACTCCACCGACTTGCCGCCGGGCGTTCCGTGCGCTGACGCGTCGCTGCCCGAACCCTTCTTGGCGCCCTTGCCCGAGCCCTTCCCGCCCTTGTGCGAATCGCCGCCGCCGCCATGCGAATCCTGGGCACTGGCCACGCCGATCGGTGAAACATGGAGCGTTGCCGCCCCACCGAAGAAGGCGAACGCAACCGCGGCGGCGATGGCCATCGTGGTGACTGCACGTGGCTTACTGTGGAGCCACTTCATCTGGATGTTCACAAGCATCTCCTGGGAGTTATGTGTCGCGTCCACGCGCTCTGGACGCGCGACTACCGGTGATGGCCTGAGCGCAAGCCTTTGTCTGCCTCGGGTCTCGATATGCGTCCATCAGAATCTCAACCCAAGGCCAATCCTGAACAGAGACTGCCAGTTCGAAAACGCGACCTGGTCCGCCTGCTGCTGCGTCGTCGTGAACGCCAGCGAGGGGTAGTGCGTATAGGTGTACTCAAGGCGAACAAACGCATGGGCCGTCAGCGGCGTCTCGAGCCCGGCGCCCAGTTGCGTTCCCGTCAGCGTGTCATCGCGGTCGACCCATGCGTTCGGGTTCTGTCCCTTTTCATAAACCGTGGTGAACTGCCCATGCGCGCGACCGGCCCGCAGATAGGCGATCGACCCATTGGCTGTCCGGAAGCCGAGCCGCAGCGAGAGGACATAGGTATTCCGGGAGGACACGGAAAAATCCCTGCCTTCGGGCAGCTTCGCGTGCGACCAGCCGCCTGATCCGGCGTCGCCTTCGGCTTCCGCACCGACATACAGGGGGCCCAGTGACCAGCCCCAGCCAGCGAACAGACCGTGCGAGCTCCCGCTATCCCCGAAATCGGCCGTGAAGTTCGCCACGGCTGGCGGACCGGCCTGCCTTTGCACCGCGTTGAACCGACTGCCCAATTGGGCATCCGCGACCTGGGCACCGGCGTAAAAGCCATCGGGGCGGCCGGACGGCGCAACCTGCACGAACGGCGCGGCGCGCCAACCGACGCCCATGAGGAAGCGGCTCGCATGGGACCTGAATACATCGGTCCCGGTGCCATAGGCGACCGGATCCGCGTTGTCCCGGGTGCGCTGATAGGCCGCGCGAAGGAACCAATGTCGAGACGCCGGAACGTCCAGCCCCACCCCGTAGTCGCGTCCGCGCACGGTATCCGACTGCGCGTAGAGCGTTCCACTCTCCGGCGCGTAATTGCTGGTGTACCGGGTGCGCGCTGCACCCGCACTGACATAGAACAGGCTGTTGCTCTTCAGCACGTAGCCGACCCGAAGATTCAAGGCCTCTCCCGCTCCCTCGCCGGTCCCGAAGACGCGACTCTGGGGTGTCTTCGCATGTTCCCAGGACGCATCGGGGCTCGCCCACGCAAGCTCGACCCCGGCGTACGCGCGTCCCAGCTGCCAGCCGTAGCCGAGATACGCGGATCCGATGCTGCCCGCCTTGGCGAAGCTCGTGTCGAGATAGCCCTCGCTGCCACGTGGAGCCACGACCTTGGTCGCGACCACGCCATAGCCGGCACCCGCGCCCAGATAAACACCACTCCAGTCGCCCGTCGCCGCAGTCGACGCGGTCGTAGCGGAAGCGGACGCAGGCAACGCCGCGCTGTTGCCCGACACCCGGAGCGCGACGGAGAAGAGGTTGCGGACGAACTCCGCAGACTGCACGTCCGAGCGACGTTCGACGAGGTGGTAATCCGCCATGAGCGTCAGCGCGCGGGTTAGACGGTAATCGAACCCTACGTTGGCATCGTAGATCTGGTCCACGCGCGCGATGCCCTGGAAAGCACTCCGGTTCCATGCGATGCCCGCATGCGCCGACCAGCGGGCATTGATCGCTTGCGTTGCGAGCAATTCGGCATTCGTGTTGACGTAGGCCGAGGACCCCGGCAGCGTCGTCTCCTCGATGGACCGGTCGATCGCTCCCTCGACGGTCAGTTGGTCGGTGGCACGCAGTTTGAGGCGTGCCCCGATGTCGGGCACGCTGACGGTGGGCAACCGCGGGTCGCGATAATCCTGGCGGAGCCAGCCCGCATAGAACTCGGCGCTTGTGATCGCATTCCCGGCCAGGCTGACGCCGACGACCCATCCACCCCCATCGGAGCTTCGCCGATAACCCGCATCGTCCACGGCCCACGCGTAGGTGCGCCGGTCCAGTGTGCCTTGCGCAAACACGCTGGTGCCATTGGTGATGGCATAACTGGTGCGCAAACCGATGCCGAGGACGTCCCGATTCCGGTCGGCATTGTTGATCAGACCGCCCGAAGCATCGGGGACATCCCTGAAGTCCAACCGGTCGTACGTCAGCCCCGTGCGAATGCCCCAACGACCCCAGCGCTGCGCGATGCCGAGGTGCGCATGGGCATCGGAGTAGACGGTCGGCGTCGTGCCCAGCGCGGCATCCGGTGATTCGCGATCTTCATGGGCGCGGTAATACCCGACGCCGCCAAACACGGAGCCATGCGCGCCCACGTTGATGCTGCCGTCGGCGTCCACCCGGTAATCATTGGTGTCTTCACTGCCCAGATGCCGGTATCGCGTCGCCGTCGCCGCCGCGTCGACCACCAGGCTCTTCCCGTTGCCATTGGCCCGGACGACGAGCGACGGGGCGAACATGTAATAGAGGTCACTCGCAGGCACGTCCCGGGTGCCGAAGACGTTGCTGTCTTCCGCCATACCCATCCACAGCGCGGGAAGAATCGAAATCCCCGCAGCCGTGTTCGGCGACGAGGAGCTTGCCGCCGCCGGACCCGGGGCGACGCCCGAGGGGACATCCTGCGCAGCGACGCGCCGCAGGGGCACCGCGAACAGCGCGAGGGCGATGGCCGCGAAAAGCGCGCCACGCGCAAGGTGCTGGCCCCGGTCACGGGTCCGTCTCCGGGCAGCGCAGGCAGGTGAAACGCGCTTCATAAGCCCCCTTCCAAGCGGTTGCCTCGGATATTACGGATCGTAATGACCACTGTCTTGACATCCGTCAAGGCCAGGTCTGCCCGCATTCATCTGGGCGACGTGCCGCAAGCGCATGCGATCCCGAGCGCAAGCCAAGGAGTGCCTCGATGCGCTGTTCAGTCCCCGGGAGATGGCTTTTTGCCGCACCCCGCCGAGCCCGGGCGCAGGCATGCCGGCAGTGGGCGTTGCAACAAGCCAGCGGGGCACCGCGGCAACCGGGCCATGCGGGCCGAATTCAGGCGGCTGCTAAACTTCCGCGTTCTTATCGGCCGCCCAGGCGGCATCCATGCGGGAGTTCCGACGTGACCCATCCGATCCTGGCCAGCCTTGGCCTCACCGAAACCCATTCCGGCACCTATATGGGCCCGGATGGCTGGTCTGACCGCCGCAACGGTGGCCTGATCGACGTCCATGCACCGCGCGACGGCAGCGTCCTGGGTCATGTGCACGCCAGTACGAGCGAGGACTACGAAGCCCTCATGAGGCGCGCGCAGGGGGCGTTCGCCCAGTGGCGGCTGGTGCCTGCCCCCCGGCGCGGCGAAGCCGTGCGCCTGTGTGGCGAGGCCCTTCGCCGGAACAAGGATGCACTCGGATCGCTGGTCGCACTCGAAATGGGCAAGATCAAGGCCGAAGGCGATGGCGAGGTCCAGGAAATGATCGACATCGCCGATTTTGCCGTGGGACAGTCGCGCATGCTCTATGGCTTGTCGATGCACTCGGAGCGTCCCGGACACCGCATGTACGAGCAGTGGCACCCCCTGGGCCTCGTCGGCATCATCAGCGCATTCAATTTCCCCGTTGCCGTGTGGGCCTGGAACGCCTTCATTGCCGCCGTATGCGGCGACATTTCGATTTGGAAGCCATCCCCCAAAGTGCCCTTCAGCGCCATCGCCGCGCTCAAGATCTGCGCGAAGGCCCTTCACGATGGCGGTTTTCCCGACATCTTCTTCCTGTTCAATGACGCCGGGACCGAGCTGGCCACGCGCTTCGTCGACGACAAGCACGTCGCCCTGGTGAGCTTCACGGGCTCGACCGCCGTGGGCCGCGGCGTCGGCAAGCGCGTCGCCGAACGCATGGGGCGATCGCTGCTCGAATTGGGCGGCAACAATGCCATCATCGTCGATACCTCGGCCGACCTGAAGCTGGCTATCCCCGCGATCGTTTTCGGGGCGGTCGGGACGGCCGGCCAACGCTGCACGACGACCCGCCGGCTGATCGTGCACCGGTCGATCCACGACGAGGTAGTCGATCGACTGCGGGCAGCCTATGCACAAGTCGAGCGACACGTGGGCGATCCCACCGATCCGGCCACGCTGATGGGCCCGCTCATCGATGCGGCTTCGGTGCAGCGCTACCTGGACGCGATCACCCGCGCCAAGGCTGCTGGCGGACACGTCGCCTTCGGCGGTGGCAAGCTGGACCGCCCCGGCAATTACGTCCGGCCCACCCTCATCACCGGTCTGGCCCCCGACGCCGAGGTGGTCCAGCACGAGACATTCGCCCCCATCCTCTATGTGCTTCCTTTCGATACCGTGGCGGAAGCCATCGCCATCCAGAATGGCGTTCCCCAGGGCCTGTCCTCGGCCATCTTCACGCAGGACCTCCGGCACGCCGAGCAGTTCCTCAGTTGTGTCGGCTCGGACTGCGGCATCGCCAACGTCAATATCGGCACATCCGGCGCCGAGATCGGTGGCGCATTCGGCGGTGAAAAGGAGACCGGGGGCGGACGCGAGTCGGGCTCCGATGCCTGGAAGGCCTACATGCGCCGACAGACCAACACCATCAACTACTCGGATGCGCTCCCGCTGGCGCAAGGCATCAAGTTCGAGTTTTGAATGCATGGGCTTGAACAGGCCGCCGTCCGGGCGCCGGATGCGACCCGCATGGGCAAGGGCCGGCAACAGCCCACCCGCCCGGGCGCGGGGAAACCGATGCGCCCGGCGCGCGCGGGATGACTGGGGTATCGTCGCGGCATCCGGGCCGTGACTGCCCGGCTTTCGGTCCGGCGCAACGGACGGCCAGCAAGGGGAAATTCATGAATGCCATCTACAGTCGCACCAGCGGCACCGCGGTCGCCAGCCTCGTCCTCGGCATCCTCACGTGGATCGCCCTACCCTTCATCGGCGCCATCCTGGCCGTCGTCCTGGGCCACGTGGCACGGGGCGAGATCCGGCGCAGCCCCCCCGGCACCGTCGATGGCGACGGCATGGCCATCGCGGGCCTGGTGCTGGGCTATCTGCACCTGGCGCTCGTCGCGATGGCGATCGTGCTGGTCCTGATGCTCGGATGGGCCGCGATCATGGCACACGTACTTTGACGGGAATGGCTTGAACGACTCGGTGCACACCCGCACGCCGATCGCGTACGCGTTGGCGCGCGCGCTGCTGTTCCGACTGGATGGCGAGCGCGCGCACACGGCCGGGCTGCATGCCATGGACGTGGTCGCGCGCTTGCATCTGGGCCGGCTGCTGGCGCGCCCGGTCGCCCCGCTGCCCACCCGTGCATTGGGCATCGACTTCCCCAATCCCGTGGGTCTGGCCGCGGGATTGGACAAGAACGGCGCGCACCTCGACGCCCTGGCCGCATTGGGCTTCGGGTTTATCGAAGTCGGCACCGTCACGCCCAGGCCGCAACCCGGCAATCCGCGGCCGCGACTGTTCCGGCTTCCCGAACAGCGGGCGCTGATCAACCGGATGGGCTTCAACAACGACGGCGTCGAAGCCTTGTTGCGCAACCTCGATCGCACGCACTTCCGCGGCGTCCTCGGCATCAACATCGGCAAGAACAAGGACACGCCCAACGACCGGGCGATCGACGACTACCGCCTATGCCTGCGCCGAGTCCATGACCGTGCCGACTACATCGTGGTCAACATCTCTTCGCCGAACACCCAAGGCCTTCGAGACCTGCAGGAACAGGATGCACTCGATGGCCTAGTTGGCACACTGCGCGAAACCCAGGAGTCGCTCGGATCGCAGACCGGCGTCCGCAAGCCACTGTTGCTCAAGATCGCTCCCGACCTGGATGACCCGGGCATGGATGGCATCGCCGACGTGCTGCGTCGCCACGGTATCGATGGACTGGTCTGCACCAACACGACGGTCTCGCGAAGCGGGGTCGAAGGTGCGCCGAATTCGCGGGAAGCAGGCGGACTTTCCGGCGCCCCCGTTCGTGCGCGCGCCGTCGCCGTTCTCCGCGGCATGCGCGCCCGCCTGCCCGGCCTGCCGATCATCGGGGTCGGAGGCATCCTGAATGGCACGGATGCCGTCCAGCGGATCGCCGACGGCGCCAACCTCATCCAGATCTACACCGGGCTGATCTATCGGGGCCCAGCCCTGGTGGATGAATGCGTCAACGCCCTGCGGGAGTCACGGCATGCCGCCCGCGCGGATTGACCTTCCGGGTTGCTCCCTCATCGAGGATGCATCGCTGGCGGAACGCAACACCTTGCGCGTCGCCGCCCGGTGCGCGTGGTTTGCGGAACTCCACGACGCCTCCGTATTGCCGGCACTGCTTGCGCGGCCGGCGCTGCACGAACTCCCCTTGCTGGTGCTCGGCGCCGGATCGAACGTCCTGTTCACGGCCGATTGGCCGGGCCTCGTGGTCCACCCGCGCGACGAACGCATTGAGTGGCTGGGCGAAAGCGACGGTTACGCGCACGTCCGCGCTGGCGCCGGCGCCAACTGGGACCACTTTGTTCGATGGACCCTCGCGCATGAACTGATGGGGCTCGAGAATCTCGTCCAGATCCCGGGTACGGTCGGCGCGGCGCCCATACAGAACATTGGCGCCTACGGAGCCGAGGTCGCGACTTGCATCGAGCACGTGGAGGCGTGGGACCGGCATGCCCGATGCTGGACCCGGATGGACGCGGTGGACTGCCGCTTCGGCTATCGCGATTCCTGCTTCAAGCAGGCACCGGACCGCTGGATCATCCGAGCCGTTCATTTCGTGCTACCCCGGGTCGCCCCGCTGCAAATCGAATATGCAGGCATTCGCGAGGAGCTGGCCGCGATGCGCGTCGATGCACCGCGTGCCGTCCATGTGGCCGAGGCCGTGGCGCGGCTGCGCGCGAGGAAACTGCCGGACCCCACGCAAATCGGCAACGCGGGCAGTTTCTTCAAGAATCCCGAAATGGACCCGGCGCAGGCTGCCTCGCTGCAGGCGCGCCTTCCGGAATTGCCGGCGTGGCCAGCCGACCACGGCCGGGTCAAGCTCTCCGCGGCGTGGCTCATCGAGCGGGCCGGTTGCAAGGGTCTGCGCCAAGGCGATGCGGGCATCTCGGCTCGCCACGCATTGGTGCTCGTCAACCACGGCCATGCCAGTGGCGCCGAATTGTGGGCACTCGCCCAGCAGGTCCGTGAAGCCGTGCATGCGCTGACTGGCATCTGGCTGGAACCGGAGCCGCGCATCCTGCCGTAAGCCGTGATTGCCAGGGCGCGACCCGCCTGGCGGAGCCGAGCGGCGGCGCACTGGACGGGACCCCGCCCAGACGTTAGGCTTGGCACACTGGACTGGCCGGCGCCAAGCCGCCCGCAGCAGTACGGGTCCCTGTACGCGGGGCTCCACCGGCGAAGATGATCCCGGCCACGCAGCCAGTTGCCATTGCGCATGCTGGACGGCGAACGTTCCGCCGAATCGCTCCCCATGGACTGCGGCAGCAATGCAGTCTTGTGCCGACAAACCGTTGCCTAACGCCCGGCCGAGGCTGAGGCCCACGTTGATCCATAACCGAATTGAATCCTGCCCGTGGTCGATCCACGGCTCCAATCCAACGAGTGCCGCATGAGCACTGAACCTGCCCTGGCGGAAACCGACACGTCGGCGCCCGCGCCATTTCGCACGCTGCCGCAACAGCAGGAGATGCCGTTGGCGGTGGTCCGTGGCCAGCCGCTGGTCGAGATGCCGCAAGACTTGTACATCCCGCCGGATGCCCTCGAAGTGATCCTCGAAGCCTTCGAGGGGCCGCTCGACCTGCTGCTGTACCTGATCCGGCGCCAAAACCTCGACGTACTCGATATCCCCATCGCCGAGATCACGCGGCAGTACATGGCGTACATCGACCTGATGCACGAACTTCGACTGGAACTGGCGGCGGAGTACCTCGTGATGGCCGCCATCCTGGCGGAGATCAAGTCCCGTCTGCTCCTGCCGCGCCCACCCAGCCAGGACAGCAATGCAGAGGAAGACCCCCGGGCCGAGCTCGTGCGGCGGCTGCAGGAGTACGAACGCTACAAACTCGCCGCCGAGCATCTGGACGCCCTGCCGCGGGTCGAGCGCAACACGGCCGTGGCCCATGCCGATGCCGGGTCGCACAACGTCGTGCGCATGCCGCCCAGCGTGGATCTGCGCGAATTGCTGCTGGCCTTGAAGGACGTGCTGCGCCGCGCGGAGCTCAACAGCGCGGTCGCGATGCAGCGCGATGCGCTGTCGATCCGTGAACGCATGAGCGACCTGCTCAAGCTGGTCGCGGACGGGGCCTTCCATTCCTTCGAGGAAGCATTCCGTCCGGAACACGGGAGGCTTGGCATCGTGGTCAGCTTCATTGCCATGCTCGAACTGATCAAGGAAGCGCTGCTCGAGGTCGTCCAGGATGCACCCCTGGCACCCATCTACCTGAAGGCCCGTGCGTCTGCCGCCTGAACGAAGCCCCGTCGCCCCACTCCATCGCGAACCCGTCGCGATGCGACTGCCATCCATGCAGCCCCGCGAAACCCGACACACACCATGATCGAAGAACAACAACTGCAACGCATTCTGGAGGCCGCCCTGCTCGCAAGCCACGAGCCGCTCTCGGCGGCGCGTCTCGCCGGCTTGTTCACCGAGGATGAGGGCGTTGATGCGGCCGCGATTGGCCGCGCGCTCGAGGCCCTGCGCGCCCAGTGCGGCGGACGCGGTGTCGAATTGACCGAAGTCGCTTCGGGCTACCGCTATCAGGTGGCTGGCGACGTGCACCCTTGGGTCGCCCGGCTCAGTGCGGAACGCCCGCCCAGGTACTCGCGCGCACTGCTGGAAACACTAAGCCTCATCGCCTATCGGCAGCCGATCACCCGCGGCGAAATCGAGCAGATCCGTGGCGTCGTCGTCTCCAGCAACATCATCCGTACCCTCGAGGAACGCGAATGGGTGCGCGTGGTTGGCCATCGGGACGTGGCTGGACGCCCAGCGCTGTATGGCACGACGCGCCAATTCCTCGACTACTTCAACCTGAAAGCCCTGGAGGACTTGCCTCCGCTGGCGGAGATTCGCGACCTCGAGGAACTGGCCCCCCAGTTCGAGTTCGAGCCCAGCGCAGCCGCCCGGAACGAGACTCCAGCCACGGCCACCGCGGCCATCCAGCCGCCGGCAACCGACACCGATTCCGAGGAGCAGATCGCATGACCGCGCCCACGCGCACCCTGTTGTCCCTTAAACGTCCATCCGCCAGCGAAGCGGGCGCGCGCTTGCAGGAGCGCCTGCACAAGGTCCTCGCCAGCGCCGGCCTTGGCTCGCGGCGCCTGCTGGAGCAGCGCATCGAGCAGGGCCAGGTGCTTGTCAACGGCACCGTGGCCGGCACCGGCTCCAGCGTTGCCGTCGGGGACCGCGTTGAACTCGATGGCCGCGCCTACGTGGTTGCGACGGATCGTCGTGAAGATGCTGAAGTGCTCCTTTACCACAAGCCCGAGGGCGAGGTGATTACCCGCGAGGACCCGGAGGGACGGCCAACGGTCTTCGACAATCTCCCTCGCCTGAAGGGTGCACGCTGGATTGCCGTCGGCCGACTCGACATCAACACCACGGGCTTGCTCCTCCTGACGACCGATGGCGACCTGGCCCACGCACTGATGCACCCGAGTGCGGCGCTGGAGCGTGAATACCTTTGCCGCGTCCACGGCGAGGTCCCCGACGAGGTCGTCGAGCGACTGACCGCCGGAGTCGAACTGGAGGACGGTCCCGCCCGATTCGACGAGATTGCCCTGATCAGTCGCGGCGGCAGCCACAGCTGGTTCCGCGTGGTACTGCGCGAGGGTCGCAATCGCGAAGTGCGCCGGTTGTGGGAATCGCAGGGATTCATGGTCAGCCGGCTGAAGCGCATCCGCTATGGCGCGATCGAGCTGCCGCGCGCGCTGCGCAGGGGCCAGTCCCAGCCGCTGGACGCCGAGGCGATCCGGGACCTCCGTGCATCGGCCGGACTCGGTGAGCCCCAACCGGGGCTGACCCTGCAGCCGGTCCTCCATCAGCGCCGGGCCCAGCGAAGCGCCGTGAAGGTGCAAGCCGATCGGCCGCAGGCCTGGGCTGCCGGCAGTGACGAGCGTCGCGAACTGACGGCCTTTGACCGCATTCGCGATGATCCGCGCGATGCCCGTCGTCGCAAGGGACGCGGTCCACGCGAAGTCAACGGCAATGTCATGCGGCCGGAACAGGGACGGAAGGCGCGCAAGCCCCGCGCGTTCGCGCCGGGACAGGAATTACCCTCGATCCGCCAGTGGCATGCGGGCGACGCGCGCCCGGGACAACGGCCTGGCCCGCGCCGGAGCGCCCATCTGGACGCCGGACCGTGGCTGCCGGCGACCACCGGACATGGCACGCCGGGACGCGGCGATCCGCGTGGACCGCGGCCCGCCGCAGGTCCCCGCACCGGCCACAACGGAC
>JAJYPJ010000125.1 GCA_021795435.1 Pseudomonadota bacterium | reverse complement strand
GCGCTGATGGCGCAGGTGCAGGTGAGCCAGTACGACGCCGCCAGCGTGCGGCCGGACCAGGTCGTGGCGATCGACCCGCGCTCGGCGGACCTTCCCGGCCGCGTGCTGCGCGTCGATCCCAAGGTGAAGGACGGGCTGGTGACGGTGGACGTGCGCTTGCTCAGGCAGCCAGCCAACGGCCGTGTCGACCAGAGTGTGGACGCCGCGATCCGCATCGCCCAGTTGTCCGAGGCGCTGAGCGTGCCGCGTCCGGCCAGCGTGCGCGCCCACAGCACGGCGCAGGTGTTCGTGCTGGCGCCGGGCGCCCGCCGCGCGCTGCGCCAGCGGGTGCATTTCGGCCTCGGCTCGGTGGACCGCATCCAGGTGCTGTCCGGACTGGCGCCGGGCGAGCAGGTCATCCTTTCCGACACCTCGGCCTATGCCGGGGACCATGCCATCGAACTGCACTGAAGGAGCACGCCATGAACGAGGCCACGCCGCCGGTGATCGAGCTGACCGGGATCAGCAAGCGTTTCAGCACCGAGGAGGTGGATACGTACGCCCTGCGCGGGGTGGACCTGCGCATCGACAAGGGCGAGTTCGTGGCGGTGTCGGGGCCCTCCGGCTGCGGCAAGTCCACGCTGATGGCCGTGCTGGGGCTGCTGACCGGCTTCGACCAGGGTAGCTACCGGTTGGCCGGGCGCGATGTGGGCACGCTGGATGGCGACGCGCGCGCGACGGTACGCAACCGGCACATCGGCTTCGTGTTCCAGAGCTTCAACCTGATCGGCGACCTGAGCGTGCTCGAGAATGTCGCACTGCCGCTGAAGTTCCGCGGCGGCGTGGGCAAGGCGGAACGGCAGCGACGCGCCGAAGAAGCCCTGCAGCGTGTCGGTCTGGCGCAGCGGCTGAAGCACCATCCGCACCAGCTCTCGGGCGGCCAGCAGCAGCGCGTGGCCATCGCGCGCGCGCTGGTGGGCGAGCCGGACCTGATCCTGGCCGACGAGCCCACCGGCAACCTCGATTCGCAGAACGCCGAGACGGTGATGGGCTTGTTCGACGAACTGCACCGGGGCGGTGCGACGATCTGCATGGTGACGCACGATGCCGGACTGGCCGCGCGCGCGCAGCGCATCGTGCGCATGCTGGACGGGCGCATCCAACAGACGGTGCAGCAGGCGGCGTGAGGCCGCGCGCTTTATCTCAACGACACCACCCGCACGACCGTCTCCAGTACATCGCGGAACCCCATCCGTTGGTATAGCGCTCGCGCGTGCGCGTTGGCGCTCATGACGTGCAGGAAGGGCTGCTCGCCACGCAGCAGCTGCCGACGCACCAATTTGAGCATCAGGCGGCGGGCCAAGCCACGGCCCTGGAATTCGGTATCCGTGCATACGCCGCTGATTTCGCGGAATGACCCGGCGTGGAAGCGCTCGCCGGCCATGGCGACCAAGCGCGCGCCTGAAAAATAGCCGAAGTAGTCGCCCAGCTCCGGTGTCCGCCTGCCAAACGGTCCGGGTTGCATGCGCTGCGCGAGTTCCAGTGCCATGTCGGCATGCTCCTCACGCAAGCGCACTGCGCCGATGGTGGGGTCCTCGATTGGCAGGGGAGCGTCCCAGGCCATCTTGACCATCGTGGATTCGGCATGGATCTGCCAGCTCGCTGGCACGGGACCTGACCAACCGTCGCAATAGAGCTGCTCGCCTGGCACGCAATAAGGTGCCAATGCGCCGAAGTCCGGGTTGTCCACGGTCAGGAAGCCGGCGATCGGCGAGAATCCGGTCGCGTACCGGCGCGCCTTCGTGGTTCCCACGGTAAATCGCATGTGGGGGCCGGTGAGCGCTTTCCAGATGATGTTCTCGAGCAGATGGCGTTGGGACACGGGTCATAACCACACGATCAATGCGGAATTGGGCTTGCCCATGCCTGGGCAAGCCAGCGGTGATGGACGAATGATTCAGTGCGTTGTGGGGGCGTTGGCACGCTCGAGCGCAAGTAGCGCCTGTTTCACGTCCAGGCCACCGCCGAAACCAACGAGTGTGCCGTTCGAGCCGATGACGCGATGGCATGGCACGATGATGGGCAGCGGGTTGCGCCCATTGGCAGCGCCAACGGCCCGGCATGCCGAGGGCTTGCCGATGCGTTCGGCCAGGCTGGCGTAACTGAGGGTCTCGCCATAGGGTATGCCGCGAAGTGCCTGCCAGACGTGCTGTTGAAAGGGCGTTCCAACGACGTGCAGCTCAAGGTCGAACGTGCGCCGCGTCCCGGCGAAATACTCTTCCAGCTGGCGGCACGCGCGTCGCAGCCGCGCCGGGTCGCGCACGCCACCGGCATCGCAGGCTTGCGGGTGGCGGTCATGCTCGAAACAGACGCGTCGCAAGCCGCGGTCGTCCGCAACGAGGCGCAGTTCACCGACGGGCGACGCGAGGGTGTCAAAGTACAGCGGGTCGCAGGAGGGCTGCGCCAGCGAGGTTGGTCGCTTCATGTCCGTCTCCGAACGATCGTGTCCGCGCGCCACAGGTGGATGGCCGCGTAGGCGCGCCACGGTCGCCAGGCCTCGGCCCGCTGGCTGAGCGCTCGCGTGCCGGGGACCGTGCCATGACCTGCGATGGATCGGCGCAGGACCAGG
>JAJYPJ010000124.1 GCA_021795435.1 Pseudomonadota bacterium | reverse complement strand
AGGATGCCGGTGTATCCGCCGTGATCGTGCACGGCGAGCTCTCAGACGCAGAGCGAAAGACACGACTGGCCGAGTACGAATCCGGTACCGCGCAGGTCGTGGTCAATGTGGCTGTGCTCACGGAGGGCTACGACTTCACGCCCACCTCCTGCGTGGTTCTGCTGCGACCCAGCTCGCACAAGTCGACTCTGACCCAGATGATCGGGCGTGGCCTGCGCACCATCGACCCAGCGGAGCATCCGGGCGTCATCAAGACCGATTGCGTGGTCCTGGACTTCGGCACCGCGACCTTGATGCACGGATCTCTGGAACAGGACGTCAATCTCGACGGACACCAGCATCACGGCGAAGCGCCCACCAAGGACTGCCCGTCCTGTGAAGCCACCGTCCCGCTCGGCTGCCGCGAATGCCCGCTGTGCGGCTTCGTCTGGGAGAACGAGAACACCGAAGAAGGAGATGCGCTGGCCGATTTCGTGATGACCGAGATCGATCTCCTCAAGCGCTCCAACTTCCGCTGGTGCGACCTGTTCGGCTGCGACGACGCACTGATGGCGACTGGCTTCAACGCCTGGGGTGGCGTCTTCTTCCTGAACGGCCGCTGGCACGCCGTGGGCGGAGGTAAGGATCTGCAGCCGCGCTTGTTGGCTGTCGGCGACCGCACGGTTTGCATGGCCAAAGCCGATGACTGGCTGAACGACCGCGAGTCGGCTGACTCCGCGCACAAGACCCGTCGTTGGCTGAACGAGCCGCCGACCGCGAAGCAGCTCCAGTATCTGCCGCAGGCGCTGCGCGCCGACTTTGGCATGACGCGCTATCAGGCCTCGGCGCTGCTGTCCTTCCAGTTCAACAAGTCGTCGATTCAGCGCCTCGTGGTGGCTGCCAACGATGCCCACCGGGAGGCCGCGTGAAATGTGCAGTCTGCTCACGAAAGGCCAAGGGCTTCGGCTACTTCAATCCACGCCTGCCGCGCAGCGATCCACGACGTTACTCGGACCGCTGGGTGTTCTGCTCCATGCGCTGCCAGAACGCATTTTCGCGACTCATGGAAAAGACGGGAGGTCACATGATCGATCCCAGTGATATGGAGCTCGCCGCCATGGCGTCCTGCCTGGCGCCGCTTGGCGAGTATGTCGGCTCTATCGGTATGCAGCGACCGCTGGCGGACTACAGCAAAGACGAAGTGCTGATGCTGATCGACGTAGTGGTGACTGCCTACCAGGAACACATGCTCGTCGAGCACGAGCGGATGGCAGAAAAGGATCGCGCCTTTCTTGAGGAGCGGCTCGCCCGGCAAGGCAAGCCGGCTTCGACGGGAGTGCCGTTCTGATGCTGGATTTCAATCACCGTCCCAAGATCCATGAGCTGATAGGCGTGCTCATCGACGCTGCACTAAGCGCCGACCGTGACAACCAATCCCGTCGCAACTACCTCGGTGCGTCGCGATTGGGCGTCGCCTGCGAGCGTGCGCTGCAATACGAGTATCTCCAAACCCCTGTCGATGCTGGCAGGGAAATCCCGGGTCGCGTGTTGCGCATCTTCGAGGTGGGACACGCTCTCGAAGAGCTGGCCATTCGTTGGCTGCGCATGGCCGGATTCGATCTGTACACCCAAAAGGCCAGCGGCGGTCAGTTCGGCTTTTCCGTTGCAGGCGGCCGTATTCAAGGGCACGTCGATGGCGTCCTGAACGGCGGCCCCGCAGAGCTACGAATGAGCTATCCGGCCCTGTGGGAGTGCAAGACCATGAACGACAAGTCCTGGCGGGATACGGTCAAGCACGGGGTCAGCAAATCCAAACCGGTCTATGCCGCGCAGATGGCCATCTATCAGGCCTACATGGAAGCCAGCATCCCGGGCATTTCCGCGAACCCGGCGTTGTTTACCGCGATCAACAAGGACTCCGAGGAGATCTGGTTCGAGCTGGTGCCGTTCGATGGCGGCCTGGCGCAGCGGATGTCCGATCGCGCGGTTCGTGTCATCACGGCGACCGACAGCCAGGAACTGTTGCCGCGCCATGCGACTACACCGACGCATGTCGAGTGCAAGTTCTGCCCCTGGCAGGACCGCTGTTGGGGTTCGACATGATGGCCGACAACATCATCTGGCTCGACTTCAATGACGCCCCCGAGCAGCGCGACGAACTGGCATCCGATACCGATGCGCTGCGTGCGGGGCTACTGGACCGGCTCGAAGCTGTTCTCCACTACCTGTTTCCGCAGGGGCGCATCCGAGGTGGCAAGTTCTACGTCGGCGATGTCGATGGCAACCCTGGCAAGAGTCTGGTGGTTGAACTCGACGGACCACGGCGCGGCCTGTGGAAGGACTTCTCCACCGACGAGGGCGGCGATGTCATCGATCTGTGGGCGCGGTCGCAGGGTCGCTCCGCACGCAGCGACTTCCCGCGCATCGCTGGCGAGATCCGGCAGTGGCTCGGTCTTGCTCCACCGAACATCACGCCGATGCGCCGCGATGTTCGCAGCGTGCCGATGGACGACCTCGGCGCTTACACCGCCAAGTGGGACTATCTGTCACCCGAGGGCGAACTGATCGCCTGCGTCTACCGCTACGACCCACCGACGGGCAAGGAATATCGCCCCTGGGATGTTCGTGCC
>JAJYPJ010000015.1 GCA_021795435.1 Pseudomonadota bacterium | reverse complement strand
CGCGGCATTGGCCACCTGCGGGTTGGACAGTTTCAGCAAGGGTGCGCCCCGCGCCACCGTCTGCCCCGGCTCGACGTACTTCACCTCGACGATGCCGGAGGCCGGCGCCGCCACCCAGCGCGACTCCGCCGGCACCAGCGTGCCCGCGGCCTGCACCTGCACCACGAACGGCCCGCGCGTCACCGTGCCCAGCCACACGTCCGAACGCGCCACCTGCGCCACCCCTGGCGTGGTCAGTTGCCAGGCCCACACCGCCAGCGCAATCAAGGCGCAAGCCCCGGCCAGCGCCCAGCTCAGCCGGCGCCGCCACCACGGCTTGTGCGCCGCCGCGCGGCGCACGTCCATGGTCTCGAACAGGTCCGGGCGCGGTGCATCGTTCATCGGCACGGGCAGTCCCTGCAGCGCCCGCACCGGGCGGGCCCGCCGTGCACCCTCGCGCGCGGCCATGGCGACGTCAAGCGCGGCACCTTACAGTTCATGCAGGCTCTCCGCCGGCTCGGCGCGCGCCGCGCGGTGCGCGGGGAAGTGCGCCACCGCGAACACCGCCAGCAGCAGCACGGCCAAGGCGAGCCAAGTCGGCCAACCGAAGGGCGCGACCTGCGCGCCGGACAGCAGCGCGAACTGCTGCGCCAGCCAGGGCGTGAACAACAGCGCCAGCAGCGCCCCCGCCAGCGCCAACATCAACGTGCCGACGACCACGCCGGTGTACTGGCGCCGCGGACTCGCGCCCAGCGCCTGCCGGATCGCGTCCACGCGTTTGCGCATCGCCAGAAACAACCGCAGCAACACGACCAGCCCGGTCAGGGCAATCAACAAGCCGAACCCGGCCACTGCGCCGAACACCGTCGCCAGAACCTGCTGCGGGCGGTCCAGGCGATCCAGCAATTGTGTGCTCGACTGGAGTCTCGATACTTCGAACGGTGCGTCCTTCGCAAAGACGCGCTGCACCGCAGACTGCAGCGCCGCGTAGCGCGCCACAGGAATCGCCGGGTGGATCAGGAACGCCCCACCGTTTCCATTCATGAAAATCCGACCGCCACTGTTGAGTTGCCTAATAAAAATCGGCGTCGGCGCTTGCCCCGGTCCGTTCAGATGCAACGGCGCGATCACCCCACGCACCTGGAAGGGAATCGGCTGGTGAGACCAGAACACTTTCCAGTGAACCTGCCGTCCGACCGCAGCGCGCACACTTCCGAACAGGGTCCGCGCGACATCAGCATCGATCAAAATCTCGCGCGGGTCCGGGTTGTTTGGATTGAAGTCGCGCCCCGTCAGGAGCCGCGCTCCGCCGACCTGCAGCCAGTTGGCCGATACGGCAAATCCTTGCGTGAAAATCGCTGCGCTGGCCGCCTGCAAACGCCCATCCCCGCGCCGGAAATCACCCGCACCATGACGATACGGGAAGCCGACCACCGGGCCGAATGCCACTTCGGCGTCGGGCTCGATACCGGCGATGGCGTGCTGCAAATCCCTCGTCAAGACAGCATTCGACGCCGATTGCGCAATGGCTTCCGGGTTCGACTTCAAGGCAGCACTGTTGAATTTCAGCGTCGCTACCGTCAGCGGCTGAGCTTGCAACATTCCGAGGTCCTGATGCGCCATCCGCCAGGCGTACTGCACGCCCCAGCCGGCCAGTACCGCCAGCAGCGCGGCCAGGGTGAACTCGAGCGCGAGGATGACGCCGCCGACCTGCCGCTCGCCGCGCGGGCTGCTGACCCTTGATGAGCCGACTTCATGCCGCTCGCGCACGAGCAACGCCCCATGCACCAGCACTTCGATCAAGGCTACGGCCAGGATCAGCGCCACCGCCGGTACTACGAGATGGGGCCAATGCAGAGCACGTTCGACGCGCCACCAAGGCGAGGCCCGCCCATGAATAGCCGCGATGGCGCGTTGGGCGAACAGCAGGGATGCAACCAGCAATGCACCGGTGACCACCAGCGTCACCAGCGCCCCCAGCAGCGTGCGATACAGCACGCGCCGCAGTTGCCAAGCCCGCGTAGCACCCAGCGTGCGCTCGATGGCATGCACCGAGCGGCGCCGTAGGGCTTCGAGGAAATTCACCGCCACGAGATTGGACAGCGTCAGCAGCAACGTCGCGAGAGCGAGATCGCGGTACAGGCTGAGTTGATGCACAGCGGCAACTACCGCGCCAGGTTCCATGGAAAACGGCTGCGCGATGCGTAAGCCATGGCTGCCAGTGCCCTTGACCTTACTTGGCAGGTTCCTCCAAGCCAACTCCAGATCGTGCCGGACTTCCGCCTGCGGCAGGTTTGCGTGAACGCTGAGCAGTGCCGGCTCAAATACCAGATCATGAGATGCCACCCACGCAAGCGGCTCATGCTGGGACAGGTAGCTATCTGCTGCGCGAATCCCAGCGAACTTGTCGGCTGTCACCCCAACAACATGAAACAATCCAGAGGCTTTACCAACTGTATGGAGCTTCACCACTTGGTTAAGCGCCGCCTGTGCGCTGCCGAACAGCGCATTTGCGCAGCGGCGGTTGATCACAATATCGGGTTCATGGGCATGCGCTTCGGCGGGCGTGAACACCCGCCCCAGCACATTGGGCAAATCAATCGCCTGGAAGTAATGCGCGCTGACGAGGTTGACCGCAACATCGATGTGCCGTGACCCGTCAGGCAAGGCCAAATTGCTGAACTCGGACGGAATTTGGTACTCGGTCGCGATCGCAAAAGAGCGCGGCAGTCGTTGCACCAGACCATCAACAAGTTGGGCGTCGAGCGTGTAATTCACACCACGGCTCATCTGCACACCCAGCGTGAAATAGCGCCGCTGAGTCGATGCGCCGGCGATGTGGGCGCCCGCCATGCCCTGCAGCAGCGTGTAGCAGAACACCGTCGCCGCCAAGGCCACGCTCAGCATCAGATACGCGGCGATTCGTCTGTTCACGGGCTTACCCCGGCCACGACCAGCAGCAGATTGGACACGCCCAGACCGATGCGGAATCGATGGCTCATGGCGGCTGCGCCTCACAGCTCATGCAGGCTCGTCGCCGGCTCGGCGCGCGCGGCACGGCGCGCGGGGAAATGTGCCACTGCGAACACCGCCAGCAGCAGCACCGCCAGGGCAATCCATGTCGGCCAGCCGAACGGCGACACCTGCGCACCGGAGAGCTGCGCGTATTGCGCGGCCAACCATGGAAGGACCAGCAAAGCCCCCAATTCGGCAACCAGAGAGGTCCCGAGCGCGCCAAACACCACGCCTCGATAGATGCGTGAGGGCGCCGAACCCAGGGCGCCCTCGATGGCCAGCAGCCGCCTTCGCTGCGCCAGGTAAAGGCGCAGCAACGCGACGATACCGGACAGCGCAATGGCCCATGCGAACAGTCCAATGATGATGAACACCCGCGATTGGGTGATCTGCTGCACCGCCAGCCAATCACGCGTCTGCCCCGTACCGCGTACGCTCTTGATCTTCAAGCCCAGGTGCTCCCTGGCAAAGAAGGCCTTGAGACGCTGACGTAGGGCCATGCGTTGTCCGCCAACGAGTCGGGTCCCGATGATCAGACTGTGCGGGTCACCGACCAATAAGAACGAATTGTTGCGGAGGTCAGTGAACAACACCGGGCAAATATCGTGCCGCGTTCCATGCAAGTACAGTGGGGCCACCACGCCGAGCACTTGTCGGGGTTGCTTCTCGCCGGGCTCTTCAACATGGCGACCCACTGCAGCTTGCGCCGAACCAAACAAACGGATGGCCAGGCGCGCGTCCAGCAGCACAGTGTCGGGCTGTGCGCGGGCGATGGCGAATCCCTGTCCTGCAATGACACGTACTCCGCTCGCTTGCAGCCAACCGGGTGTGACGGGCTGAATGCACACGCTGGCGCTGTGTCGGGCCGCGCTGATCGGCTGGGGAAAGTCGAAACCCGAATCCGGCTCGATATAGGGACCGATACCTGCCGGCGCCCTAACCTGCTGGTCAGTCAGCACGTCGATCAGTTGCCGCAGAAGCGGATCCCCCCGTTGATTCGCGCGCGCGGAAACCACGAAAAAATTCCCAGTCGGTACAACCTGCACGATCGTGGCCGGTCGGTCCAGGAAGCCGATCGCCTGGTGCGTGCGGTGCCAGGCATAGTGGATCGCCCAAGCGGCCAGCACGCTCATCACGGCGCCCAGCGCGATCTCGCCCGCGAGCAGCACGCCGCCAAATAGACGGTCGCCACGCGTGCCCGATACCCGCTGCACGCTATCGAGTTGTTCGCGCGCCAACAGCACAAACATCGGCAGCGCCTGCGCCATGGCAACCAGCAGCACCAATGGTGGCAGCAGCCCCAGCAGCGGCCGAAGCAGGGCATGCGCGGTCAGCACTGGCCCGAGGCCCGGCGCTAGGTGCCGCAGCAATAGGGCACCCAACGCAACCAAGAACAGCGCGCCGACGGCGAGCCCAACGGCAACGAGCAGGCTGCTCCACGCGTAGCGCCGCAGCAGATAGCCGCGGCGTGCCCCCAGCACGCGCTCCAGCCGCAGCGTAGCGCGGCGCTGCAGGTACCGCAGCCATTGCAGAACGAGGACATTCACTGCTGCGAGGATCAACGTGCCGAAAGCAAGCCAGGCGAACAAGCGCATCCGTTGGGCGTACTGGCGCTGGATGGTTGGAAAGACGCTGTACGGGCGTGCTATGGCAAAGCCCGCGAGATCCTTGGGTAGCACCGCGATTGAGCGCGCGTAAAAACCGGCAAGCTCTACGCGCAACTGGGGCCAACTGGTGGCCTCGGGTATGCTCAGCAGGCCCGCCGGCCCCATCATCGGGATCTTCGTGAGCAAATCGCCGACGGTCTTGTCCGGTTTCGGGAATGGCCACTTGCCAGCGCTGATGAGGTACATCAGCGGCCCCGGGATCCACCCGTCCACCGGCTTGCGGCTGTTCAGGCCCTCCGCGCCCGTAAACGCCGCGGGCAAGACGCCGATGACGCGCAAGGCAAGGCCGCGCGCGTCGTAAACAGAGCGACCCACGGCATCATTGACAGAACCGAACCAGCGGCGCGCTTGTAATGCGCCGAGCACGATCACCGGGGCGCCTGTCTGCTGGTCTCGAAGGTCGATGAGTCGCCCGGCCAACGGATGCAGATGCAGCGCCTGCAGGTAATCGCCATACACCAACGCGATCTTGACGCGCGGCAGGTTCTTGCCTGGTCGCGCACCCAGCGCGATGTGCTGTGAAATCCCCATGCCGAGTCGCCACGACGAAGGCAGCTTGGGCAAGAGCATCGGCAGCGTCGAAGTGCTGAGACTGGAGAAGTCGTCGCCCCTGGCGCGCTGGTAACCCAGCGCGAGGTAACGGTACCCGGGCGCAGCGCCGGGGACCACCGGCGAATCCCATGCATGCAGAACAGAAAAGGACAGCGCCGCCCCCGCAATTGCCAGCGCCAGCAATGCAAACGCGCCCCACTGCCCAAGCCGCGAATTCCGCCCCCACATGCTGGCCATCCTTGCCTGTTGCCCGGTGCCGCGACAGGATCTTCACATGTCCACGGCCCCGTCAATGCCGCTGGCCTTACGAAATTGCCAGGATTCGTCGAGCCGGCAGCACACTCGGGTCACCTCTGTCGCATCGCCTCGCCCGAACGAGTGAACGCCGGCCCAGAGCGCCGCATCATGACGCGACAGGCGGCGGGGGAACCCGCAGGAGCAGCGCGCCCCCCAGGCCGAAGAGCAGGATCACCGACAGGATCGAAGCCCGCGGATCACCGCTGAAATAGCTCGTGAGCCCGATCAGCAAGGGCCCCAGAATGGCCGCGAACTCACCCAGCATGTTGTAGAAGCCGAAGAACTCACCCTCGCGCTCGGCCGGAACCAGACGCGCGAAGTAGGCGCGGGACAGCAACTGGACCCCCCCCTGCACGAGGCCCACCGCAGCGGCCAGCACAAAGAACTGCCATGCTTCATGCATGCCAGCGGCAAAGAAGCTTGCCAGCACATAGACCCCCAGTCCGAACAGGATCCCGCGGCGAGGACCGAAGCGCTCGCCAAGACGGCCAAACACCAGGGCGGCTGGCACGCCGATGAATTGCACCATCAGTACCGCCATGATGAGCGGCCCATTGCCCAGCCCGATGGACTTGCCATAATCCACGGCCATCTGGATGACGGTATTGACGCCGTCGATGTAAAGCCAATAAGCCACCAGGAATAGTGCAATCGGGCGGTAGCTGCGAATGTGACGCACCGTCGCGGCGAACTGGGCCAGGCCCTCTTCCAGGGCGCGTCGGTACGAAAGCCGCTCAGACCGTGCACGCTGCGCCGGAACCCAGAGCACGAGCGGCACGGTAAACAGCGCCCACCACAGCGCGCCCAGCGCGAAAATCCAGCGAACAGCCACGGTGGCGCTGGGGAGGCCGAACCAGTAGGGCCTCAGACTCAGTGCCACGCAGATCGCGAGGAAAACGCCACCGCCCGCGTAACCGGCAAGATACCCGACTGCCGAAGTGCGTTCGATGCGCCCCGGGGTTCCGACCCTCAGCACCATCGCGTCTCCGAAGACATTACCCCAGAAGTTGCCTGCACTGGCCAGCACATAGGCGACTACCGCCCATGCCCAGGCACCATCCGGCACGGCGGCCAACGCCAGCATGAGCGCGATTCCCAAGCCGGCCGCGCAAACCATGAAACCCTTGCCATGGCCGCCGCGGTCTGCCATCGCGCCGAGCAATGGCGCCGTGATCGCCACCAGGAGGCTGGCCGCCGAGTTCGCGATCCCGAGCCTCAGCGTGCTGACCTCGACGGGTACGCCCCGTGACCACACCCCCTTGAAGAAGAGTGGGAAGAAAACCGTGATCGCGGCCGTCGTGAACGCGTGGTTGCCTACGTAATAAGAGGCCCAACCCCAGAGGGCGTGAGCCGGGGTCTTCCCCCCGAGGGGCGCGCTTTGATCGCCTGGATCAGCCATGCGGTGACCCTAGCAGAGGCAGGGCAGCACAGCCGCGTGCCGGCAATCAGCCGACCACAATGTTGACGACCCTGCCCGGCACCACGATCAGTTTGCGCACGGTCAGGTCCTTCAGGAACGCGCGCACGTTCGGCTCCGCGAGCGCGGCCGCCTCGATGGCTTCCCGGGCCGCGTCCGCCGCGACATCGATGGTCCCGCGCAGCTTGCCATTCACCTGGACCGCCAGGGTGGTGCGATCCCGCTGCAGAGCATGCGGATCGGGCTGGGGAAAGGGAACGTCATCCAGTACCTGCTCCGGATGGCCGAGCACCTGCCACAGCGCATGGCAGACGTGGGGGGTCACCGGATTGAGCAGCAGCACCATCGACTCCAGTGCCTCGTGCCGAACCGCGCGGCCCTGGTCCGTCGGATCCTCGAACTTCTGCAAGGTATTGAGGAGCTCCATCAACGCCGCGATCGCCGTATTGAAACTGTATCGACGCTCGTAGTCGTCCCGTACCTTGGCGATCGCTTCGTGGACCGCGCGACGCATTTCCCGCTGCACGGGCGTCAATGCCGCTGCGTCGACCTGCGGGTGGTCGGGCTGCGCGGCATGCTGCGCCACTTCGCGCCAAAAGCGGCGCAGGAACCGGGCCATGCCCTCGACACCGGCTTCGTTCCATTCGAGCGATTGCTCCGGAGGGGCCGCGAACATCGAAAACAGGCGCACGGTATCGGCACCGTAGCGATCGATCATGGCGCGGGGATCGACGCCATTGTTCTTCGACTTCGACATTTTTTCGACCGGGCCCACCTGGACCGGTGATCCGTCGGCCAGCGCCACCGCACCCGTGATCCGGCTTCGATCGTCACGTCGAATCTCGACGTCCGCGGGGCTGATCCAGGTCCGTCCGCCGCCGGCATCCTCGCGGAAAAAGGTCTCTGCAACGACCATGCCCTGCGTCAGCAGGCGCGAGGCGGGCTCGTCGGAGTGCACGAGTCCCTCGTCGCGCATCACCTTGTGGAAAAAGCGGAAGTACAGAAGGTGCAGGATCGCATGCTCGATGCCGCCAATGTACTGGTCCACCGGAAGCCAGTAGTCGGCTCGGCCATCGACCATCTCCGCGGCGCCCGGCGAGGTGTAGCGCGCGTAGTACCAGCTTGATTCCATGAACGTATCGAACGTGTCGGTCTCGCGCTCGGCGTCAGCCCCGCATTCCGGACACGCGCATTGGCGCCACTCGGGATCGGCCTTGATCGGCGACTGCACGCCCATGAACCGTACGTCCTCGGGAAGGCGCACCGGCAATTGGTCCTCTGGCACCGGCACCGCCCCGCAGGCCGGACAATAGACGATCGGGATCGGACAGCCCCAGTACCGCTGGCGGCTGACGCCCCAGTCGCGCAGGCGCCAATTGACCCGCCGCCGGCCCTTTCCCTCCGATTCCAGTCGCCGGGCGATGGCTTCGAAAGCCTGGCCGAAATCGAGGCCGTCGAATTCGCCGGAGTTCACCAGATAGCCATCGTCCGTATAGGCGCCCTTGACCACGATGTCACGTGCGAACGCATCCAGCAGGCCCAGTGCCCCGGATTCACCCAGCACGTCCAGGCGGCCGCTCTCGCCCAGCGCCGCCGACATGGGATCGGCGTTGCGCGACGCGTCGCTGCCCAGATCGCGTATGGCGTCACGCACCGCGGGACTGACGATCACCATGCGGATCAGCAAGTCGTACTTGCTCGCGAATTCCCAGTCACGCTGGTCATGCCCCGGCACGCCCATCACGGCACCGGTGCCGTAGTTCATCAGCACGAAATTGGCCACCCAGATCGGGAGCCGCTCTCCGCTGAGCGGATGGATGGCGACGAGCCCCGTATCCATGCCGAGCTTTTCCTGCGTCTCCAGCTCGGCCTCGGCGACGCCGCCCTTGTTCACCTGCTCCAGGAAGGTCGCCAGCTCAGGACGCGCCGCCGCCGCCACCCGGGCCAACGGATGGTCCGCGGCAATACTGATGAAGCTGACCCCCATCAAGGTATCGGGGCGGGTGGTGAAGACCGTCAGCGGCGCCGCCTCTCCGGGGACCTGGAAGTCGATTTCTAGCCCTTCGCTGCGCCCAATCCAGTTGCGCTGCATGGTCTTGACCGAATCCGGCCAGCCCGGCAGCCGGTCCAGCTCGCCCAACAGTTCCTCTGCATAAGCCGTGATCCGGAGGAACCACTGCGGAATTTCGCGCTTTTCGACCACCGCTCCCGATCGCCAGCCGCGCCCGTCGACGACCTGCTCGTTCGCCAGCACGGTCTGGTCCACCGGGTCCCAGTTGACGACGCTGTTGCGTCGATAGACCAGGCCTTTCCTGAACAACCGGGTGAAGAGCCGCTGCTCGTGGACGTAGTAATCCGGTCTGCACGTCGCGAATTCGCGCGACCAGTCAATGGCATAGCCCAACGCTTTCAACTGGGCACGCATGTGTTCGATGTTGGCGTAGGTCCACCGCGCGGGCGCCGTGTTGTTCTTGATCGCGGCATTCTCGGCGGGTAGCCCGAATGCGTCCCATCCCATCGGCTGCAGGACATTGTGGCCGGTCATGCGCTTGTAGCGGCTGATCACGTCGCCAATCGTGTAGTTTCGGACATGCCCCATGTGCAAGGCGCCCGACGGATAAGGCAACATGGAGAGGCAGTAGAACTTCGGCCGACTCGAATCTTCGCTGACGCGATAAGCCTCGCGCGCATTCCAGAACGCCTGCGCCTTGGCCTCGATGTCTTCCGGTCGGTAGCTGTCCTGCATGGCGAATGACCTGTCCAAATCGACCGAGCAGCGTAACGCAGTGCGATCGGACGCGCCAACGGTCATCGGCGGCGAGCGAGATCCAAACCCGTGCGCCCCCGTTGGCTCGGCTTGCTTGTCGGAATGGATGCCATCCGCCTTGCCGCCACGAAGGCGGCCGATCGATCGTGCCATCATCCCCCCATGAACCCGAGCGCGCTGACCGGAGACTGGCTGGGCTATATCGCCGCCACCCTGACGACCCTGTCCTTCGTGCCCCAGGCCTGGCGCACGTTGCGAACGCGCGACACGCGTTCGCTGTCGCTGCTGATGTACCTGGTGTTCACCGTGGGCATCGCCTTCTGGCTGGCCTACGGGCTGGCGCTGGGCTCCTGGCCCATCATCCTCTCGAACGCGGCCACGCTGGTTTTGGCGGGCATCATCCTCGCCCAGAAGATTCGCCACGGCTGACGTCCGTGCCCCGCGCACGGACCGCTGCCAGGACCGGCCTTGTCTGCGGCGCGCCCAGCCCCAATGATGTTCCATCCCTTTTTGGAGCCTCCCATGAGCGCCACGGCCAACGCCCTGGAAGTAACCCAAGCGAATTTCGATGCCGAAGTGATGCAAGCGTCGGCGCAACAGCCGGTTCTGATCGACTTCTGGGCCAGTTGGTGCGCCCCTTGCCGCCAGCTCAAGCCCATCCTCGAGAAGCTCGCCGGTGAATACGGCGGTGCCTTCCGCCTCGCCAAGATCGATACCGATCAGGAAATGGAGCTGGCGGGCATGTTCGGCATCCGCTCCTTGCCGACCGTCGTACTGGTCAAGGATGGCCAGCCCGTGGACGGCTTCATGGGCGCCCAACCCGAACGGAACGTGCGCGAATTCCTCGATCGCCACGGCATCAAGCCGACTCCCGCAGGCGATGGACAGGCCGAAGCCGAGAGCCTCCCGGCCACCCCACGATCCATCGAGTCCCCCGGCGAAGCGCTGGCCCGCCTGCAGGCAGCCGTCGCGGCCGAACCGGACAAGGAGGAGTTGAAGCTCGATCTTGCGGTGGCCCAGATGCGCGCAGGACAGGCCGAAGCCGCCGCGGCCACGCTCGATGCACTCCCGGCCAAATGGGCCAGCGACGCACGCGCGCAAAGGCTGCGCGGAGAGCTCGAACTGTCCAGGGCGCTCGCGCAAGCACCGGACGAGCCCCGCCTTCGCCAGCGCATCGCCTCCGACCCGAAGGATTATGGTGCGCGCGATCTGCTTTGCGTGCGCCAGTTGTTGGGGGGCCAGGCCCATGCGGCGCTGGACGGCTGGCTCGATGTGCTTCGCGACGCCCGCGAATGGGAAGGAGGCCTCGCGCGCAAACGCCTGCTTGCCGCGTTTGCCCTGATCGACGATCCCGATCTGGTCAGTTCGGCACGCCGGCGCATGAGCAGCCTCTTGTTCTGATGGGCAACAGGCAATCCCAAGTCCCGTCGGCCCCGCCCCCATGAGGTGGGAACGACGCAGCGAGCCCTTGGCGCCACGAAGGCGGTTCCTTCGGCGCGTCGGCCGCAATCTGCTGGCTGCGGCCGTCGTGGTCGCGCTCTCGCTGGGCGTCGGCATGCTCGGGTACCATCATTTCGCACGTCTGGGCTGGGCCGACGCTTACCTCAACGCCGCCATGATCCTTTCCGGCATGGGCCCGGTGGCGACGCCGCAGACGCTGGGGGCAAAGCTGTTTGCGGGAACCTATGCCCTTTATTCCGGGTTGCTGGTGGTATTCCTCGCGGGGGTCTTGTTGGCGCCGTTCGCGCACCGATTGCTGCACCGGTTCCACCTCGACCGAGACCCCCCGCCGCGCAAGGCCACGGAACCCAGCCGCACAGCGAACGCCGGCGTTGCCGCGGACCGCCTGCCCACGGACGGCTGAAGCGCACGCCGTTCATTTTCCAGCCAGCTATCCGACGACGTTGCGCGTAGCCTCGCGGCCTTCGCGATGGGGTAGAACGGGACATGGCCGAGTCGGAATCGACATTGCCGGGAGCGCAGCAGCACGCCGCGTCAGCACTGAACGACGACACCGCACCTCGCCCACTGGCCCATGGCTTCAGCGTGCCCACGCGGCGGGTTCTATGGATCGGCGCGCTGGCATTGCTCGTCGGGATGGGGGCGGCATGGATCGCGCGCGGACTGACCGACCTGATCGACCTCGTCACCAATCTCGCGTTTTACGGCGAACTCTCTGCGCGTGCTGCCGGCCCGGCTGGCAACCACCTGGGGGCCTGGGTCATCGCCGTGCCGGCCGTCGGCGGGTTGGTGGTGGGGCTCATGGCGCGCTACGGCTCGCAGGCCATCCGCGGCCATGGCATTCCCGAGGCGATGGAGCAGATCCTGCTCAATGACAGCCGAATCCCGCCACGGCTTGTCTGGCTGAAGCCCGTTTCCTCGGCCATTGCGATCGGAACCGGGGGGCCTTTCGGCGCCGAAGGGCCCATCATTGCCACGGGCGGAGCCCTCGGATCGCTGTTCGGCCAATTGCTGAGGGTCACGGCGGACGAGCGAAAAACGCTGCTCGCCGCCGGTGCCGCGGCCGGCATGGCCGCCGTGTTTGCAGCGCCGCTGGCCGCCGTTCTGCTGGCCATCGAACTGCTGTTGTTCGAGCGCCGCGCGCGATCGCTGATCCCGGTGGCGCTCGCGGTCGTGGCGGCGACCGCGCTGCGCTACCAATTCGAAGGCAGCGCCCCGATGTTTCCGCTCGCCGACCTGGCCACGCCCGGCGCGGCTGCCATCGCCGCTTGCCTGACCCTTGGCGTGCTGCTGGGCCTTGCCAGCGTCGGCGTGACGCATGCCGCTTACTGGGTCGAAGACCAGTTTGCCAAGCTCCCCGTGCACTTCATGTGGTGGCCCGTATTGGGGGGCATCGCGGTCGGACTGATCGGGTGGCGCGCTCCACTGACGCTGGGCGTCGGCTACGGCAACATCGCCTCCATCGTCGCGGGACAACTGGGCCTGGCGGCCCTGCTCGCCCTCGCCGGCCTGAAGTTCCTCTCCTGGGTGGTTGCGCTGGGTAGCGGCACCTCGGGAGGCACGCTGGCGCCGTTGTTCACGGTGGGCGGAGCGCTCGGCGGTGCACTGGGGCTGATGGTGGCACACGCATGGCCCGCGCTCGGCCTCGATCCTCGCCTGGCCGCCCTGGTCGGCATGGCGGCGATGTTCGCGGGTGCCTCACGCGCGGTGCTGACCTCCGTCGTGTTCGCCTTCGAGACGACGGGCCAGCCGCATGGCCTCGTCGCGCTGCTCGCGGGCTGCTTCACCGCCTACCTCGTCTCCGGCCTGTTGATGCGCACCACGATCATGACCGAGAAGATCGATCGTCGTGGCGTACGCGTCCCCGCCGACTACAGCGCGGACTACCTCGAACTGGTCCCGGTGCACGCCGCCATGAGTGCGCCGGCCGTGACCCTGCGGGCGTCGCAGACGGTCGCCGACACGTGCGCCTGGCTGGCGACCCGTTCGCCGGAAACGGCACACCAAGGCTATCCCGTCCTCGACGAACGAGGCAGGCTTTGCGGCGTGCTGACCCGCAGGGACATCCTCCGCCCCGCGGCCGAAGGCGCATCGCCCCTTGCCGCGCTGGTCGCGCGCACGCCCATGACCGTCGTCGGCAACCAGAGCCTGCGCGAAGCCGCCGACCTGATGGTCCTGGCGGATGTCGGACGGCTCGTGGTCGTCGACGTGAGCAATCCCGGCCACGTGGTGGGCATGTTGACGCGGGGCGACATCCTGGCCGCCCACCGGCGCCGACTGCACCAGGCCCGCGTCGCCACCCGCCATCTCGGATGGCCCCGTTGGCGACCCTGAGCCCACGCCTCGGGCGCTGCAGTCAGGCCCACGGCCGCGAGTCGGGCCCGCCGGCGAAGACCGCCACGTCGGTGAACATCCAGCCATGCGAAGCGCCTGCGCTTGCAACCGGGGCGCCGAAGGCATACGCGAAGCGACGGCCGTTGAGGAACGACCTCGATCAATCCGCGGGCATGCGCCTTGCCGCTATGCTTGCCGCTTTGCACGACACGTGAGCCATGAAGCGCCTGCGCGCCCTCCTGCCTTTGCTGCTCCTGCTCGCCGCCGGCGTGGTGCTCGTGGCCTCGGGTACCTTGAAGCACTTCGATCCCCGGCACCTGGCCGCAGAACATGCCCACCTGCGGCAACTCATCCATGCATCACCCTGGCTGTCGCGCCTGGCTTATCTCGGCGTCCTGGTGCTGGCCGTGGCCAGCGGCGCGCCGGGCCTGCTGCTGATCACCATCGCGGGTGGCATGTTGTTCGGACTGGTCGAAGGCACGCTGTGGTCCACGGTGGGTCTCGTCCTGGGGTCCCTGGTTCTGTTCCTTGCCACGCGGATGGCCCTGTCGGCTGGCACGCGGACCGCGCCGGCGCTGGCCGAGCGGCTGCGGGCGGGCTTCCTGCACCATCCAGGCAGCTATGCGCTCTTCCTGCGCCTCGTTCCGGTCTTCCCGTTTGGCGGGGTGACCCTGGCGCTCGCCTGGCTGCGCTGCCCACTGTGGCTGTTTCTGGCGGTCACGGCCGGCGGGGGAGTGGTCATGGAAGGGTTCGAGAGCGCGGTGGGCGCAGGCCTTGGCGAGGCGCTGGCACGCGGTGAACCGGTGGGACTGCACCTGGTCATCGAACCGCGCGTGATCCTCCCGCTGACCGCACTGGCGCTGCTGTCGCTCGTTCCGGTTCTGATCAACCGCGGCCGCTAGCCGCCTCCTTGCCAAACCGCCACAGCGCGGCGTCGAGATCCCGCTGCTCGGCGAAATGCACGGCGGGGACCCGGCCCCGATGGACGGCGACGCCCTCGGCAGCCAATCGCCGCGCCTGAAGGCGGGCCAGCGCCGTTCCGACCGGTGCCGCCAGCCGACCATCGGCATGCAGCACGCGTTGCCATGGCAGTTCGCCATCGACGCTCGTCCGCAGGACATGGCCCACGAGCCGCGCACGCCCCGGCAGCCCCGCTTGCCGGGCGACCGCACCGTAGCTGCTGACCCGGCCCAGGGGAATGGCACGGACCGCAGCCTCGATCGCGGCACGTGCGGCATCGCGTGCGGGTTTTGTGGGCATGCCGATGAAGCTACCATGCAGCCCGGGTAGTCCAGGAGAGCAGCCATGCTGACCTTCGAGTCGGTGCGCGCGCATTTCGGCAGCCGCTACACGCTGCGCACCAACGATCCCTATTTGATCAGCTTCGATCTTGCGCTTCGTCGCTCGCGTCACCAAGGCATCTATCTCGTCGACCTTGAAGGGGAGCAAAGCCGCAAATACCTGCGAGTCTCGACGCCCATCGGACCCGTCGTCGGTATGGACGCGGAACGATGCCTCCGATTCAACTGGGAACAGCGAGCCGGCTTCCTGGCGATCAGCGATCTGGAAGGATCACCCTATCTGCACTTGTGTGAAAACCGACCCTACGACATCCTCGCGTTCGACGAACTCAACCGGCTGATCGGCGAGTTGGGTGCGCTCGGCGACCAGCTCGAGCAGGCGCTGAGCAGCGAGGGCGACACCTACTGAACGGCCCGCGCCCCATCCGGCGCGCCCGGATACCCGTACCGTCGTAACGCAGGAGCAGGCCATGGCCTTCATCCAGCAGGGACCGCGGTTGCCGCACCCGCTGCACCACGACCGGGTTCTGGGGGCGTGGCTGCGAACCCACTTCGAACCGGACGAGCTGGCAGGATTCCTGCCGGATCTGGCGCATCTGGGCGATTATGCCGTCGCTGCGCACGCACGCAGCCTGCCGGGTCTGCGCGAAGAAACCGTCTTGCGGCAATGGGACGCCTGGGGCCGGCGCATCGATCACATCGCACTCGGGACCGCGTGGCGCGAGGGCGCGGCGCTGACCGCGCGGCATGGGCTTCTCTGGGCGGGGCACGAACCGCATTCAGCCGGCCTGCAGCGCTGCAGCCAGTTCGCTCGCGTGTATCTCTACCATGTCGCGAGCGCGTTCTATACGTGCCCGCTGGCCATGACCGACGGCGCGGCCACGGTGCTGAAGGCCAATCCCGGACTGCCGCTCGCGGCAGCGGCATTGCCGCATTTCCTCAGCCACTCCGCTGAAGACCTGTGGTTGGCGGGCCAATGGATGACCGAAACCTCCGGCGGTTCCGATGTTTCCCGGACGGAAGTGGAGGCTCGCCAGGACGGCGCAGGCCGCTGGCGTCTCTATGGACGCAAATGGTTTGCGTCGGCCATCGTTGGCGAGGCCGCATTGGCGCTCGCAAGGCCAGCCGGCGCAGGAGCCGGAAGCAGCGCCCTGGGCCTCTTTCTCGCGCAGACGCGCACCGACGAGGGCAGCTGGCGTGACGGGCTGCGCATCGAGCGGCTGAAGGACAAGCTGGGCACCCGCGAACTCCCCACCGCGGAGATCGCGCTAGACGGCCTCGAGGCGGTTCCGGTAGGCGAGCCATCCCAGGGCGTGCGCAAGATCGCGCCCGTGCTCAACATCACCCGGACTTGGAACACCATCTGCGCGCTGGCGACCATGCGCCGGGCGCTCGCGCTGGCCTGCGACTATGCACAGCGTCGCGAAGCCTTTGGCGGCGTCCTGGCGGACAAGCCGCTGCACCGCGAGACGCTGGCCGGCCTCGCGGCCGAGTTCGAGGCGGCCTTCGCGTTGGGCTTCGGCGTGGCTCGCCTGCTGGGCATCGTGGAATCGGGCCTGGCCGATGCCGCCACCCATGCCGCGTGGCGCGTCCTCACGCCCTTGGCCAAGCTATGGACCGGGAAGCTCGCGGTATGCATCACGTCCGAATGCCTCGAGGCCTTCGGCGGCGCCGGCTACATCGAGGACACGGGACTGCCGTTGCTCCTGCGCGACGCGCAGGTGTACCCGATTTGGGAGGGCACGACCAATGTGCTGGCGATGGATGCCCTGCGTGTCCTCGAGGAGGGTCCGGCGCCTCTGGCCTCGTGGCTTGGATCACAATGGCCGCGGCAGAATCCGGACGGATTGGGGGTTCTGGCTGCCTTGGACGCAGCGACCCGATGGTGGCAGCAGGTGCAACCCGACACGGCACGCTTGCAGGCCGGCGCGCGGGGCTTGGCACTGACGCTGGCGCGTTGTGCCGCGGCGACCCTCTTGGCGCAGACGGCGCAGTCGGCGGGTGAGATCGGCGACCCGCGCCCGGCGGCCGCCCTGCGTCGCTTCCTCGCCAACGGATTGCTGCGCCTGCCGGCGCTTGCCGCGGATGAGAGCGGTGCCATCCTGTCGCAGGATTGAGGACAGCCCCGGCATTCGCGTTCAGGCCTGGAGGCCCGCCCGCGTCATCGATGCACGCTGCGGTTACGCTATGCCGTCACGGAATCAACGGCGCCTACCATGGACCAGCTCTGCATCGTTACGACCGGCGGAACGATCGACAAGATCTACTTCGACGACAAGTCCGATTATCAGATCGGAGAACCGCAGATAGGCCAGATCCTCGGATCGATCGGGGTTGCCTTCCGCTTCGATGTCATCCAGCTCATGCGCAAGGATTCCCTGCACATGGATGCGACGGACCGGGCGCTGCTGCGCGAGGTGATCGAGCGCCAGAGCCAGCGCCACGTGCTGGTGACGCATGGCACGGATACCATGGTCGACACGGCAAGGGCGCTCGCCGGCATTGTCGGCAAGGTGATTGTGCTGACCGGCGCACTCAACCCCGCGCGGTTCGTGGGTTCGGATGCCGTATTCAACATTGGCTGCGCGGTCGGTGCGGTCCAGGCACTGCCCGATGGCGTCTGGATTGCGATGAACGGCCGGATCTGGAATCCGGATACCGTCCGCAAGAACCGCGAAGCGAACCGATTCGAAGCCGCCTCCTGATTGGCCTCGCGCCCCGCGCCGGCCGCCGACTGCGGTTACGATCGCGGCTCCTCCAGCTTCGTCCGCGCGCATGCAATTCACCCTGCTCCACAAAGACGGCCTGGCCCGGCGCGGCCGCATGGATTTCGCCCGTGGCACCGTGCAGACCCCGGCATTCATGCCGGTGGGCACTTATGGCACGGTCAAGGCGATGACGCCGAATGACGTGCGCGAGAGTGGCGCGCAGATCGTCCTCGGCAACACGTTCCACCTGTGGTTGCGCCCGGGCCTCGAGGTCATCGGACGATTCGGCGGTCTCCATGGCTTCATGCGCTGGGACGGGCCCATCCTCACCGACTCCGGCGGCTTCCAGGTCTTCTCGTTGGCACACCGCCGCAAGATCACCGAGGACGGCGTTCATTTCGCCTCACCCGTCGACGGCAGCCGGGTGTTCCTCTCGCCCGAAGAGTCGATGCGCATCCAGCGCGTCCTCGACTCGGATATCGCGATGATTTTCGACGAATGTCCGCCCTGGCCCGGGACCGAGTCCGACGTGCGCAAGTCGATGGAGCTGTCGCTGCGTTGGGCTGAGCGCTCGCGCCGGGCCTTCGACGACCTGCGCAACCCCAACGCGCTATTCGGCATCGTCCAGGGGGGCACCTACCCGGCCCTGCGCCAACGCTCGGCCGAATCACTGCGAGGCATCGGCTTCTCGGGCTATGCCGTCGGCGGCCTGGCCGTCGGCGAACCCGAAGCCGAACGCAACCGCACGCTGGACGAGACCCTGCCCGCTCTTCCCGAGGACCGTCCCCGCTACCTGATGGGCGTGGGCCGCCCGGAGGATATCGTCGCGGCGGTCCAGCGGGGCGTGGACCTGTTCGATTGCGTGATGCCCACGCGCAACGCCCGCAATGGATTCCTGTTCACCGCGCAGGGAACGCTGCGCATCCGCAACGCGCGCTATGCCAGCGATACGCGACCCATCGAGGAAGGTTGCGACTGCGCGGCCTGCGCCGGCGGCTTCAGTCGTGCGTATGTCCGGCACCTGGATCGATGCAACGAGATCCTGGGATGCATGCTGGCCACGCGGCACAACCTGCGCTACTACCAACGGCTCATGCAAGGATTGCGCGACGCGATCGCGACAGGGTCCCTCGGCTCGTTCGTGGCCGATTTCCATGCCCAGCGGCGCCTCTTGACGTGATGGGCGGCCCGCGCGATCCCCATGGACCCCGGCCACCGATCAGCGGAAGCCGAGCGTCGCACGGGCCCGCCCACGTGGCATAATCGGGTGCTTTTGAACGCCGGCGCGCCGGCCCAGACCGAGACCGACGATGGATTTCCTGATCCCCAACGCATACGCCCAAGGCACAGGCGCCGCGCCATCCGCGGGTGGCGGCCTGCAGTTCCTGATCATGATGGCCGTGTTGTTCGGCCTGATGTATTTCATGATGATCCGGCCACAGATGAAGCGGCAAAAGGAATTGAAGAAGATGGTCTCGGAGCTCGCCAAGGGCGATGAAGTCCTGACCAACGGCGGCATGGCGGGCCGCATCCAGGCGCTGGATGAAAACTTCATATCGCTCGAGGTCGCTTCGGGCGTTACCGTGCGCGTCCAACGTCAGGCCGTCGCCGCGGTGCTGCCCAAGGGCACGCTGAAAGCCTCCTGACGGCGCCTGGCGCCGTTGCCGTACGCAGGGACTCCCCTCATGATCGATTTCCCCCGCTGGAAATACTGGCTGGTGCTCGCGGTGCTGCTGTTCGGCATCCTCTACGCGTTACCCAACGCATTCCGCCCGCAGGCAGCCGTCCAGATCCAGGGCAGCAGCACCCATCCGGTGACCTCCGCGCTCACCCAGCGCGTGGGGACCATCCTGCAGAAGGCGGACGTGCGCAGCGTGGACACCACCCTGCAGGACGATCGGCTGCTGGTTCGCTTCACCAATACCAATACGCAGCTCAAAGCCTATACGGCGCTCCGCGACGCGCTGGGCGAGGATTACGTGGTCGCCGTGAATTTGGCCAGCTCCGTGCCCCACTGGCTGCGCGCGATCGGCGCCAATGCCATGCCGCTGGGACTGGACCTCCAAGGGGGCGTGCACTTCCTGATGCAGGTCGATGCCCATGCCGTGCTCGACCAGCAAATGCAGCGCTACATGGATGACGTGCGCGACAGTCTTCGCGCCAAGAAGATCGACTACGATCGCATCGTCCGCCGGGGCAACAGCATCCACGTCGAATTCAAGACGGCGGCGGCGCGTGAAGCCGGGCGTGCGCTCATCGCTCGCAACGACAGCGCGTTGACGCTGGTCAACGGCACGGGTGGCGACGGCAACCTCGCGCTGGACGCGACGCTCGGACCTGCGGAACTCGACAAGATCGAGACATCGATCATCCATCAGAACCTCTCGACCCTGCGCAATCGCGTCAACGCCCTGGGCGTCTCGGAACCGGTCATCCAGCAGCAGGGAGCCACCCGCATCGTGGTTGAGTTGCCAGGCGTCCAGGACACGGCCGAGGCCAAGAAGATCCTGGGCGCGACCGCGACCATCGAGTATCACGCGGTCGACCAGAGCGCCGACACTCCGCAGATCCTGAAGACCGGCATCGTCCCGCCCGAAGACAAGCTGTACTACACGCGTGACGGCCGCCCCATCGTCCTGAAAAAGAAGATCATCGCCTCCGGCGACGAAATGATCGACGCCAGTGCCGGATTCGACCAGCAAAGCGGCCAGCCCACGGTCAATGTCGAACTCGATTCGGCGGCAGCGGCGCGGATGTTCGACTTCACCAGCAAGAACATCGGCAAGCAGATGGCCGTGCTCTACATCGAGCGCATCCCGGAGGTGAAGAAGGTCAACGGCAAAGACGTCCACACGGCCAAGACCAAGGAAGAGGTCATCAACCATGCGGTCATCCAAGGCGTCTTCAGCAAGAATTTCCAGACGACGGGCCTGACGCAATCCGAAGCGCAAAGCCTCTCCCTGCTGCTCAAGTCCGGTTCGCTCGCGGCGCCGATGAACATCGTCGAAGAGCGCGTGATCGGTCCCAGTCTGGGGCAGCAGAACATCGAAAAGGGCCTGCTTTCGGTACTGCTTGGCCTCGGCCTGGTCCTCGTCGCAGCCGCCATCTACTACAAGCTGTTCGGACTGGTGGCCGACATCGCGCTGGTCTTGAACCTGGTGCTCCTCGTGGCGGTGCTGAGCCTGTTCCAGGCAACGCTCACCATGCCGGGCATCGCGGGCATCGTCCTGACGCTCGGCATGGCCATCGACGCCAACGTGCTGATCTGCGAGCGGGTCCGGGAGGAACTGCGCAACGGATCGACGCCGCTGGCCGCCATCCGTGCCGGCTATGAAAAGGCCTGGGCCACCATCCTCGACGCCAATGTCACGCATCTGTTGGCTGCCTTCGGACTGATGACCTTCGGGTCGGGATCCATCCGTGGCTTCGCCATCACCCTGGCGGTCGGCATCCTGACCTCGATGTTCACTTCGGTGACCGTCACCCACGCGATCACCGCCCTCATCCACGGCGGACGCAAGTTGAAGACGCTGTCGGTCTAAGGAGGACGCCATGGAAATCTTCAATCCGAACAGCAACATCCACTTCCTCAACCTGCGCAGGTTCAGCATCACTGTCGCCCTGTTGCTGTTCGTCGGATCGATCGTCCTGATCGCGACGCGCGGTCTCAACTACGGTCTCGACTTCACGGGCGGCGTCCTGGTGGAAGTGAGCTACGCCCAGCCCATGGACGCCACCACGGTGCGTGACACGCTCGAGAAGGGGGGCTATGGCAGTGCCCTCGTCCAAAGCCTGGGCGGAACCCGGGAATTTTCGATTCGCCTCCAGCCCCGCGGCGCCGCAGTGGCGACGGCGCTCGACAAGCAGCAAGGCGCAGCCGACCAAGTGGCGGCGCAGGTCATCCGGGTACTGAAAGCGGCGCGACCCGATGCCACCCTGAAACGCACGGATTTCGTGGGGCCGCAGGTCGGATCCGAGTTGCGCAATGACGGCGTGGTCGCCGTCATCTTCGTGATCATCGGCATCATGATCTACCTGTGGGCACGCTTCGAAAAGCGCTTCGCCGTGGCCGCGCTGATCACCGAGTTGCACGACACGATCGTGACGCTCGGTTTCTATGCGCTCACGCAGCGAGACTTCGATCTCACCGTGCTGGCCTCCGTGCTCGCGGTGGTCGGGTACTCGATCAACGACAAGGTGGTGGTGTTTGACCGCGTGCGCGAGCTCTTCCGCTCGAGCCGCCGCGCCGAGCCGGAGGAAGTGCTCAATCGTGCGATCAACAGCACGCTCTCGCGCACCATCATCACGTCGCTGTTCACCGGCATCGCCATGGCCGCCCTTTTCTTCTTTGGTGGCCCGGCCGTGCACGGATTCGCAATCACCATGCTGATCGGGATCGTGGTCGGCACGCTCTCGTCGATTTTCATCGCCAGCCCGCTGCTGCTCTGGATGGGCGTCTCCAAGAAGGACCTGATGCCCGTGACCAAGGAAAATCCGGAGTTGGCGCGCCGGCCTTGAGTCGCGCGGAGCGTCCGCCCCGGCGGTGACGCAGCGATGCCGGCGCGACCTGCCCCCGTGGTGGGTCGCCCTGCGTCGGCGGGTCATTCGCGCCAGATGAGGGTCGCCATGCGCCCGCTCGCTGCGCCCTCGCGTCGATACGAATAAAACCGCTCGTCCCGGAATGTGTCGAATGCGCCTCCGTGGACCTCCGAAACCCCGGCACGGCGAAGCCTTTGACGCGCCAGCGTGCCGAGGTCGCATAGCCAATGCCCGGGACGCGTCGCGATGAACGCAAGGTCGGCAACCGCATCCGCGCCGACAAACGTGTCGCGAACGCGCGCGTCGACTTCGTAAGAGGCTCCGCCGATGCCCGGACCGATCCACGCCGTCAAGGCTTCGGGCCGCGCGTGCATGGATGCGACTGCCGATTCGATCACGCCGCACGCCAGGCCACGCCACCCGGCATGCGCGGCTGCGACTTCGCTGCCATCCTTCGCCGCCAGCAGCACCGGAAGACAGTCTGCGCTGAGGATGGCCAGAACCACGCCTCGAACCGACGTCGCCGAGGCATCCGCCTCCGGCGGTTCATGCGCGAGACCCTGGTCAGACGGGGGTTGCCCCGCCGCGTCGATGCGCAGCACCCGCATGCCGTGGACTTGACGCAACCAATGTGGCCACGACGGCAGGGACAACCCAGCGACCAGCGCCGCGCGGTTGGCGGCAACCGCAGCCGGATCATCGCCCGCCCCCGCGCCCAGGTTGAAGTGTGCATAGGAACCCAGCGAAAACCCCGCGGGTCCTCGCAAGGTCGTCGCCGCGCGGACGCCGGGGGGCGTCGGCCAATCGGGAGCTAGGCAGCTGCTGGCAACCCGACGTCGTGGGTCCGGCTGCGCGGCTCGCTCCGCACCCGCCTGATCGGTCATGAGCCGGCTTCCGCGCGACCCGAATCGCGCCTCAGGACATCCAGCAACTCGGTGAAATCCGCGGGCAAGGGCGCCGAAAACGTCATTGGCCCGCCCGCAAAGGGATGCTCCAATGCCAACCGCTCGGCGTGCAGCGCCTGCCTGCGGAAGCGGCGCAGTGCGCCAGCCAGATCCGCACTGGCGGCAGCAGGCAGGCGTAATCCGCCGCCATAAAGCGGATCGCCAATGATTGGATGGCCGATATGGGCCATGTGCACGCGGATCTGGTGCGTTCGCCCGGTATCCAGCACGCACTCCAGCAAGGTATGGCCCCGAAACCGCTCGCGCACGCGATAGTGGGTACGCGCCTCGCGTCCGCCCGGGCGGACCGCCTGCCGCAACCGATCGACCGGATGGCGGCCCAATGGGGCATCGACCGTGCCCCCGGCGATCACCTCGCCGCGAACCAGCGCGAGGTACTGCCGATGCACCGCGCGGGCCCCGATCATGCGAATCAGCGCAGCATGAGCGCGCAGCGATCGCGCCACCAGCATCAGGCCCGAGGTGTCCTTGTCCAATCGATGCACGATCCCGGCACGCGGAAGCGCCGACAAACGGGCATCGAAATGCAGGAGGGCGTTCTGCAACGTTCCTGCCGGCTGGCCCGCACCCGGATGCACCACGAGGCCAGCGGGCTTGTTGAGCACGAGGAGGTCCGAATCCGCGTGCACGATCTCGAGCGGGATGGGTTCGGGCGCATCCTGCACGAGCGCTTCCGGCCCCGCATCCAGGTCAATCCGCTCGCCACCGTGGACGCGATGGCTCGGTTCGCAAACCGAACCGTCGAGGTGCACACGACCGGCACGCACCCAGGACACGAGGCGTGCGCGCGAGTACTCCGGGAACAGGCTTGCCAGGACCTGGTCGAGCCTGCGTCCGGCGGCGTCCAGCGGCACCTCGGCCTGCCGGGCATGATTCACGGCCGCCACCCATTCCCGCTTAACGCGGGACTCAGGCAGGATTCCGCTACACTTGGCGCTTTGCCACGCCCGTGGGTCGTCTGCATGCGTTCCATCCGTCTGTTGCCCATCTTGATCCTGCTGCTGGCCTTGCCCGCATGCTCATTGTTCCATGGCAAGCGCGTGAATCTCGACACCCTGTCCGTCGAGGCGCTCTATACCCGTGCCAATACGGCCCTCAAGGACGGCAACTATGGGGCCGCGGAACAGCTGTATGACAAGCTGATCGCACGGTTTCCCTATGGCGACTACACCGAACATGCGCAGATCAACCTGGCCTACGCGCAGTTCAAGGATGGCAAGCCGGATGACGCCTATGCGAGCGTCAACCGCTTCATCAAGACCTATCCGGCATCGAACGACATCGCCTACGCGTATTACCTGCGGGGATTGATCAATTTCAATCGCTCCGGCGGTCTTCTGTCGCGCCTCTTCCCCGTGGACCGCACGAAGCGCGACCAAGGTTACGCCGTGCAGTCGTTCGATGATTTCAGCCTGCTGCTGCAGCGATTCCCCGCGTCCCGTTATGCGCGGGATGCGCGCCAGCGCATGATTTGGCTGCGCAACGGCCTGGCCCAGTTCGAAATGAATATTGCCTTCTACTATTACGATCGCGAGGCTTATGTCGCCGCGCTCGACCGGGCGAAATACGTGGTCGATCACTACCAGCAGGCACCGCAAACCGGTGATGCGCTGGCATTGATGGTCCAGTGCTACAAGAAGCTGCACGATGCGACAATGGAAAACCAAGCGCTGGCCGTGCTGAAGCTGAACTATCCGGACCACCCGTATTTCAACAGTCCGGGAAGCTGGCCGCACTATCGCTCGGATCTCTGGCGACTGATTCCCTTTGCCGGCGGCTTCGGCATCACCGATTCCGGCGTCAAGGCCGCCACCCCGAAGTAATCGGATAGCGGCGTTCGCGCCCAAACGACCGCCGCGTGACCTTGGGGCCCGGTGCGGCCTGTCGCCGCTTGAATTCATTCGCCAACACCAGCGAAGCAATGCGCCGCACGATTCCCGGATCGAAGCCGGCTGCCACGATCTCGGCTTGCGACTGCTCGCCATCGACGAATCGTTCCAGAATGGCATCGAGAACGTCGTAGGGCGGCAGTGCATCCTGATCGGTCTGGTTCTCGCGAAGCTCCGCTGACGGCGCCCGGTCAATCACCGCCGGCGGGATGACCGGGATCGAGGCCAGCGCGTTGCGCCAGCGGGCGACCGCGTAGACCTGGGTCTTGTAGACGTCCTTCAACGGTGCGTAGGCGCCGCACATGTCGCCGTAGAGTGTCGCGTAGCCGACGGCCATCTCGCTCTTGTTGCCTGTCGACAGCAGCAGAGCACCAAGCTTGTTCGAGAGGGCCATCAGCAGTACGCCACGCACCCGGGATTGCAGGTTCTCCTCGGTCACGTCTGCGGCGCGGCCGGCGAATTCCGGAGCGAGCGTGTCCATGAGTGCGTCGTAGGCCGGCTCGATCGAAAGGGACTCGATGCTCACGCCAAGTGCACCGGCCTGGATTCTCGCGGCGTCCAGCGAGAGTCGGGAGGTAAAGCGCGATGGCAGCATGTATGCGCGCACATGACGGGGGCCGAGGGCGTCCACGGCAAGTGCCAGCACCAGTGCCGAATCGATTCCTCCCGAGAGCCCGAGAAGAACGTTCGTGAAGCCATTCTTGTGGACATAGTCGCGAATGCCGCGGACCAGGCCCGCATGCAGCGCAGCAAGCTCGCCCGTCTCGCGCGAAGCCCAATCATGGGCCCGCCATTGCCTCGCGTCCGCATCGACATCCGCAAACAGCAGCACATCCTCGAAGGCCGGCGCCCGCGCGGCGATGGTGCCGTCACCGTCGACCAACAGGCTGGCGCCGTCGTAAACGACCTCATCCTGCCCGCCCACCATGTTCAGGTAGGCAATGGCGCAACCGGTCTCTCTCGCGCGCGCGGCGAGCAGCGCCTCGCGCTCGGACTGTTTGTCACGGTCCCAGGGCGAGGCGTTGATCACGACGAGTAGCTGCGCGCCAGCGCCTGCCGCCGAGCGCGCGGGCCCCGGTTCCCAGATGTCTTCGCAGACCAGGACGCCCACGCGCACGCCACGAACCGCGCAGACGTGGCTGGCCGTGCCCGGGTGGAAATAGCGTTTGTCATCGAACACGCCGTAATTGGGAAGCGCTTGCTTGTGCGCGATACCCGTGACGGCTCCATCCTGCAGGACCGCCGCGGCATTGAATACGCCGTCCATCGCGTGCGGAAAGCCGATGATGATGTCGATCCCGGTCGCTTCGCGCGCGAGTGCCTCGACCTCCTGGCGGCACGCGGCGAGGAAACTGCCTCGGAGCAGCAGGTCTTCCGGCGGATAGCCACTGATGGCGAGTTCCGGACAGACCAGCAGCTGCGCATCGCCACGCTTCGCGTCCGCGATCATCGCGCGAACACGCGCGGCATTGCCGGCGACCGCACCGACCGGGAAGTCATGCTGGGCCAACGCAAGGCGCAATGTCGACATGGGCTCGGGTCCGAGGACAGGGGCACCGTGCCGATTGATCGGACGGCGGGCCATTGTAATGCGTGGCCATTGGCCGCCTGCGATCGCGAGCCGATCCCGACGCCGCGGGCACTTACACCGTTTTTACACGGCAGGCTCTGATTTCTATCCCTTCCTTATGCGCGGCGCGCAATAGTTCGCGGGTCTCCCTGCGGGGTTCGTCATGGACATCACCTACCTCGGCCTGTTGGCCATCCTGGTGGCAGCCACCATCGGCTTCATGCGTCTTTGCGACCACCTAAGGCGGCGTCCGTGAACGCCACCTACGTCGTGGCCGCCGTGATTGCCGCGGCGCTGGCCTTGTACTTGCTGGCGGCGCTTCTCAAGCCGGAGTGGTTCGAATGACCCGCAACGACCTGTTGCAAATGACCGTCTACCTGATCGCGCTGCTCCTTCTGGTGAAGCCGCTGGGAGCCTACATGGCCCGCGTGTTCGCCGATACGCCGACGGGAATGACGCGTCTCGGGGCGCCGGTCGAGCGGCGGCTCTTCCGCCTGTGCGGGATCCGGGCCGACGAAGAGATGGACTGGAAGCGCTATGCACTGGCTCTGCTGATTTTCAACATCCTGGGCCTGCTCGTGCTGTATGCGTTGCAACGCATGCAACAGTGGCTGCCGCTCAATCCGCAGCACCTGGGTGCGGTGTCGCCCGACTCGGCCATGAACACGGCCATCAGCTTTGCCTCCAATACCAACTGGCAGGGCTATGCCGGCGAGTCGACGATGAGCTATTTCACCGACCTGCTCGGCCTGACGGTTCAGAACTTCCTGTCCGCGGCCTCCGGCATCGCGGTCCTGCTGGCGGTCATCCGCGGCTTTGCGCGCCGCAATGCCGATAAGGTCGGCAACTTCTGGGTCGACCTGACGCGCGCCACCTTGTACGTGCTGTTGCCACTGGCCCTGCTGCTGGCACTGGCGCTGAGCTCGCAAGGCGTGATCCAGAATTTCCGTCCGTACGTCCAGGCGCATGTGCTCCAGCAAACCCGAGCGCAGGTTGACGGCGCGCTCGTCACGGGCACGCCTGCCGGCGCCAGGACCCAGTTGTTGCCCATGGGCCCCGCAGCCTCCCAGATCGCCATCAAGCAGCTGGGTACCAATGGCGGTGGCTTCTTCAACGCGAACTCGGCGCACCCGTTTGAAAACCCCACGCCGCTGAGCAACTTCCTCGAAATGCTGGCGCTCCTGCTGATCCCGGCCGCACTGTGCTACACGTTCGGCGAGATGGTCGGAGACCGCCGCCAGGGTTGGGCGTTGCTGGCGACCATGACGCTCATTTTCGTGCCGCTGATGGTCGGGTGCGTGGCTGCCGAGCAAGCCGGCAACCCGGCATTGCACGGCCTTGCCGTCAACCAGCAGGCCGGCCCCCTGCAGGCGGGCGGCAACATGGAAGGCAAGGAAGTGCGATTCGGAATCGCCGACTCCGGCATCTGGGCGACGGCGACCACCGCGGCATCCAATGGTTCCGTCAATGCCATGCATGACTCCTTCACGCCACTGGGCGGGTTGGTGCCGATGTGGCTCATGCAATTGGGCGAGGTGATCTACGGTGGCGTGGGCTCGGGTCTCTACGGGATGTTGGCGTTTGCCGTGGTCGCGGTCTTCATCGCGGGCCTGATGGTTGGGCGCACGCCGGAATACTTGGGCAAGAAGATCGAGGCGTACGAAATGAAGATGGCCTCGTTGGTCGTGCTGATTCCCTGCGCGCTGGTCGTCATCGGCACGGCCATCGCGGTCATGTGCAAGTCGGGCCTGGCTGGCATGGCCAATCCCGGGGCCCATGGCTTCAGCGAGGTGCTGTACGCATTCTCGTCCGCCGGCAATAACAACGGCAGCGCATTCGCCGGCCTCTCGGCGGATACCCCGTTCTACAACACGCTGCTGGGGGCTTGCATGTTCATCGCCCGCTACCCATTGATGATCGGGATGCTGGCGATCGCCGGCTCGTTGGCCGGGAAGAAGCGCGTGCCGGCCTCATCGGGCACGCTGCCCACCCACACGCCGCTCTTCGTGGTGCTGCTTGCACTCACGGTCATCGTCGTCGGTGCCCTCACCTTCCTGCCGGCCCTCGCGCTCGGGCCGATCGCCGAATCGCTGATGGCCACGGGACATTGATGACATGAGCACCCACGCATCCGCTGCCCGCAGCTTTGATCGCAGCATCCTCGCGCGCGCCATGGGCGACGCATTCCGCAAGCTCTCGCCGCGCGCGCAAGTCCGCAATCCCGTCATGTTCGTGGTCTTCGTCTGCAGCATCATGACGACGGGTCTCTGGCTGCAGGCGCTGGCGGGGCGGGGCGAGGCGCCGGCGGGCTTTATCCTCGCGGTGGCCGCGTGGCTCTGGTTCACGCTGTTGTTCGCCAACTTTGCCGAAGCCATCGCCGAGGGTCGCGGCAAGGCCCAGGCTGCCGCGTTGCGCCGTGCGCGACGTGACGTCCTGGCCAAGCGTCTGCGCGACGCCGGCAACCGCGACAAGGTCGAGTACCTGCCCGCCGCCGATCTGCGCGCTGGCTACTTCGTCTTGGTCGAAACCGGGGACCTCGTCCCTGGCGACGGCGAAGTCGTCGATGGTGCGGCCACCGTGGACGAAAGCGCCATCACGGGTGAGTCCGCGCCCGTGATCCGCGAATCGGGGGGCGATCGCAACTCGGTGACCGGCGGCACCCGCGTGCTGTCGGACTGGCTGGTGGTTCGCATTTCCAGCAATCCCGGGGAAAGCTTCCTCGACCGCATGATCGCCATGGTCGAGGGAGCCTCGCGACGGAAGACGCCCAACGAGATCGCCCTGACCATTCTGCTGGCCAAGTTCACCCTGATTTTCCTGCTCGCCTGCGCCACGCTGCTCCCTTATTCGATCTACAGCGTACAGGCTGCTGGCCACGGCTCGCCAATCACGCTGACCGTGCTGGTCGCCCTGCTGGTCTGCCTGATTCCGACCACCATTGGCGGCCTGCTTTCAGCCATTGGCATTGCGGGCATGGACCGCATGATCCAGGCCAATGTCATCGCCACATCCGGGCGAGCTGTCGAAGCCGCAGGCGACGTCGACGTGCTGCTTCTGGACAAGACGGGGACCATCACCCTGGGCAACCGGCAGGCCGTCGCCTTCCACTCGGCACCGGGGGTGGAGCCCCAGTTGCTGGCCGACGCGGCCCAACTGGCCTCGCTCGCCGACGAGACCCCGGAGGGCCGCAGCATCGTGGTTCTTGCCAAGGAGTCCCATGGCCTCCGCGAACGGGAACTCGAAGGCATGCAGTTCGTGCCGTTTACCGCCCAGACGCGCATGAGCGGCGCGGACATCGGCTCGCGCAAGGTGCGCAAGGGCGCCCTGGACGCCATCGAGCGGCACCTCGCCGCCTCCGGCGCGACGCTTCCAGCGATCGTGCGACGCACTGCCGAGGACGTGGCCCGCCGCGGGGCGACGCCGCTGGTCGTCGCCGATGGCGACCGCGCGCTCGGCGTCATCGAGCTGAAGGATATCGTCAAGGGCGGCATCCGCGAGCGCTTTGCCGAGCTCCGCGGCATGGGCATCCGCACCATCATGATCACCGGCGACAATCCGCTGACGGCTGCCGCCATCGCCGCGGAAGCCGGCGTGGACGACTTCCTCGCCGAGGCGACACCCGAGGCCAAGCTCAAGCTGATTCGCGACATCCAGGCCGAAGGGCGTCTGGTCGCCATGTGCGGCGATGGAACCAATGACGCGCCGGCACTCGCGCAAGCCGACGTGGCCGTGGCAATGAATACCGGGACGCAGGCCGCGAAGGAAGCCGGCAACATGGTCGACCTGGACTCCAATCCGACCAAGCTCATCGAGGTGGTGGAAATCGGCAAGCAAATGCTGATCACGCGCGGCGCGTTGACCACATTTTCCATATCCAACGACGTCGCCAAGTACTTTGCCATCATCCCGGCGGCCTTTTCGAGCACCTATCCCGCACTGGGCGCGCTCAACATCATGCATCTCGCGACGCCGGAAAGTGCCATCCTCTCCGCCGTCATCTTCAATGCCCTGATCATCATCGTCCTGATCCCGCTGGCACTGCGCGGCGTGCGTACCCGCGCCGTCGGCGCCGCGGCCCTTCTGCGGCGCAATCTCCTGGTGTACGGCCTCGGCGGCCTGGTGATGCCGTTCGTTGGCATCAAGCTGATCGACCTGTTCTTGGTCGCGATGCACTGGGCCTGAGAAACCACCGTGGCCCCGTCACGCATCCAGCTTCCCGGCGCATGCTGCCCCGTGCCCCGCGGCACGAGGACCATCCAGTCACTGGCCCGCGCAACCGCCCTGGCCGCCATGCTCCTCGCGACCGATCCATGTCGGGCCTCTGGAGCCTTTTCCGGCAACCTGGCCGTGGTTTCGGACTACGTGTTCCGCGGCCTGACGCAGTCCTGGGGACAACCCGCGTTGCAGGGCGGCGGCGCGTTCGACCACCGGGGATTCGATGCAGGGATCTGGCTCTCGTCCGTGAGCACGCGAAGCTATCCCGGCGGCGGACGCGAAATCGACGTGTTCGCGAGCGAAGGCCGTCGATACAGGAGCGGATTGCATTGGCGCACCGGCGTGTACGGCTATTTTTATCCCGGTGCCAATCTCGATCGTGCGCAACTCCCGCCCCAGTCATTGAACACGCTGGAAGCCAACGCGGCCATCGGTTGGCGCTGGCTGACGCTCCAATACAATCGCGCGCTCACCAACTATTTTGGCGCCGGGCCCGCGGCGGGCTTTCGCGGCAGCAGCCGCGGCTCGAGCTATTGGCAGCTGGACGCGCAATTCCGGCCGGCGCCGAACTGGACACTGGGGCTGCACGCCGGCCGCACGCATTACACGACCGAGCTCGCCGCGCCCTTGCCCGATGGCGCGCGAAATCCGAGCTACAGCGACTACGGCGTAACGCTGACACGGCAACTCGATACCCATTGGTCGCTCGGCACCAGCCTCACGCACGCGACCAACGCGGCGTGGTACCGGGATACCGCCAGTTACCTCGATGCCAACGACACACTGAACGTCGGCGGCACACGCGTCGCCATCATGCTGCAAGGCACGTTTTGACCGGAGCCTCCCATGCGTCTGCTATTTCGCCAATCGGTGAGCTTGCTGTTGATCATGACCCTGCTGACCGGCGTGCTTTATCCATTGCTGTGCACCGGGCTCGCGCAGGCCCTGTTTCCCCGTCAGGCCGACGGGAGTCTCATCATTCGCCATGGCCAGATTGTTGGATCACGCTTGATTGGCCAGTCCTTCACCAGCCCCGCCTACTTCTGGGGGCGTCCTTCGGCAACCAGCCCGGGGCCTTACAACGCCGATGCGTCATCGGGCTCGAACCTGGGCCCGACCAACCCTGCCTTGCGCCGCGCGGTCGAGCGCCGCATCGCGGCGCTGCGTGCCGCCGACCCCGACAACACCGCGTCCATACCCGTGGACCTGGTCACGGCCTCGGGAAGTGGCCTCGATCCGGACATCAGTCCGGCCGCTGCCGAATACCAGCTGTCGCGGGTGGCCGAAAGCCGCCATCTCGCACCAGCCATCGTGCAGCGCATGATCACGGCCTCGACCCGGGGACGCACGTTTGGCGTGTTGGGCGAACGACGCGTCAATGTACTCGAACTTAATTTGCGCCTCGACGGCCTGTGGCCCAAGCATTGACTGGACTCGCCGGCCCTCTGGCGCCGCGCCCGGCGTAACGCCACCATAGGCCCAATACGACCGGGTCCACCCCTGCATGGCCGCCGAGCGCCCCGACGCGCGTCCCGATCCCGATGCCCTGCTCGCACGTGTCGAGCGCGAAGCCCGCGCGGCTGCACGCGGCAGGCTGAAGATCTTCTTTGGCGCGTCGGCGGGTGTCGGGAAGTCCTATGCCATGCTCGAGGCCGCACGCAAGATGGCCGCCCAGGGCGTCGACGTCGTCGTCGGCTATGTCGAGCTGCATGGCCGTCCCGATACGGAGTCGCTCCTCGAGGGACTCGAAGCGCTGCCGCCCCGGCGGCTTCCGCACCGCGATATCGAACTCTTGGAGTTCGATCTGGATGCCGCGCTCGCTCGCCATCCCGCCCTGCTGCTGGTCGACGAGTTGGCACACACGAATCATCCCGGCGCCCGGCACCCCAAGCGGTGGCAGGACGTGGTCGAACTGCTGGACGCGGGGATCGACGTCTTCACGACGATGAACGTGCAGCATGTCGAAAGCCTCAACGACGTCGTTGCACAGATTACCGGCGTGCGCATTCGGGAGACCGTTCCCGACAGCGTGTTCGAGGCAGCCGACGAAGTTGAGCTGATCGACCTGCCACCGGACGACCTGATCGCGCGGCTCCATGAAGGCAAGGTGTACGTTCCCGACAAGGCTCGCGACGCGCTCCGTGCTTTCTTCCGCAAGGGCAACCTCATCGCCCTCCGGCAACTGGCCTTGCGCGCAACGGCTGACCGCGTTGACGCCGCCCTGCGTGCGTATCGCGCAAGCCACGCCATCGCAGGCACCTGGGCGGCAGCCGAGCGGGTCCTCGTCTGTGTCGGGCCGGACGCATTGTCCGAGCAGTTGGTCAGGCGAGCGCGACGGCTGGCCCACGCGCTGCACGGCGAATGGCTCGCTGCCTATGTAGAGACACCGCACCTCCAGCGACTCCCGCAGGCTGCACGCGACCGCGTGCTGCGCACGCTGAAGCTGGCAGAAAGCCTGGGCGCCCAGACCGCCAATCTGAGCGGCGACCATGTCGCCGAGGAACTGCTTGATCTGGCCCGGCAAAGAAACGTCAGCAAGATCATCGTGGGCAAGCCTGCGCGCGCACGATGGCGCGACCGGCTGCGTCCAAGCCTCGTCGATGCGATCATTCGCGGCAGCGGTGATATCGACGTTCTGGTCGTCACGAGCGAACCTGGAGCACCGGTCGCGCCGACGGTACGCTTGCCCAAGCGATCCAGTCGCCGATCCGCTTACCTCAAGAGCCTGGCCATGGTCCTGCTGGCCACCGCCGTGTGCGCCGTGCTGTTTCGCGTACTCGGTTCCACCAACCTGGCCATGATCTACCTGCTTGCCGTGGTGTGGGTGGCTGCACGGGTCGGCCGCGGCCCCTCGGTTCTCGCCGCGGTGCTGAGCGTAGCGCTGTTCGACTTCCTGTTCGTTCCGCCCTACTTCTCGTTTGCGGTATCCGACACTCAGTACCTGCTCACGTTCTCGGTGATGCTGACCGTGAGCCTCGTGGTCAGCGATCTGGCTGCACAGGGCAGACGCCGTGCTGCCGTGGCCCGGCATCGGGAGCGACGCATGCGGGAGCTGAACGCGCTCAGCAGCGAACTGGCGGGAGAGCGCCTGCGCGAGCGGCTGGTCGAGATCCTCGACCGTCACGTTCGCGGCGCCGTGGATGGCGATGTGGCCGTCCTTCTCCCTGACGAGCACGGCCGCCTCCAGGATCCAGGACTCTTCTGCACGCGCGGCCGCACGCCCACGCCCGGACAGCAGAACTGGTTCCCGGTCCCCGGCAACGACCTTGGCATTGCCCAATGGGCCTATGACCATCGACGCAGCGCCGGTCTCGGCACCGATACGCTGGCCAGCGCCGATGCCGTCTACATCCCGCTCAAGGCGCTGCAGCGCTGCATGGGCGTGCTCGCGCTGCGCCCGCGGGAACCCCGGCAATTGCAGGTTCCCGAGCAAATGCACCTGCTCGACACGATGGTCAATCAGGCCGCCATCGCCATCGAACGCGTGGAACTGGCGATCGCGGCCCGCAACGCCAGCGTCGAGGTCGAATCCGAGCGACTGCGCAATGCCATGCTCAGCGCCATTTCCCATGACTTTCGCACGCCTCTGGCAACCATCATTGGTGCTGCCACGACCCTGCTGTCGAATGCACCCGGGGGCATTGACGAAGCTCACCGGCGCACCTTGCTTGGCAGCCTGCTGGACGAAGCAGAGCGCCTGCACCGGCTCACCGGAAACCTCCTCGACCTCAGTCGCTTTGACCATGGCAAGCCACAGTTGAACAAGGAGTGGCTCGCCATCGACGAACTGGTGGGCGCGACGCTGGCTCACTTGGCCGGCACGCTGGGCCCGCGCGACATACGCGTTGAAATGGCAGCCGACCTGCCACTCTTCCCCGGCGACGAGACGCTCATCGGCCAATTGCTCGCGAACCTGCTGGAGAACGCCAGCAAACACACGCCTGCGGGTACGCCGCTGGAAATCGCGGCGCATGCGGAAGACGATTGGCTCCATGTCGCCGTTCGCGACCGTGGACCCGGGTTGCCCGCAGGCGATGCGAACCGACTGTTCGAGAAATTCCAGCGCGGACGCCCTGAAGAAGCCCAAAGCGGCTTCGGTCTTGGCCTCAGCATCGCGCAAGCGATCGTGCAGGCGCACGGCGGTCGGATCGAGGCGCGCAACCGCGATGGCGGCGGTGCCGAATTCGCCTTCGTCCTGCCCCTGAAGCGTGCGGAGCGACCCACCCATGAATGAGCCGTCGCCTGGGATCGTGCTGATCGAGGATGATCCCCAGATCCGCCGCTTCCTCGTGGCGGCGCTGGAAGTCCACGGCTATCAAGTCCATGAAGCGCCGACCGCGGCGGAGGGCCTCCGGCTCGTCGCTGCACGCCAGCCGGATCTCGTGATCCTCGATCTCGGCCTGCCGGACCTCGGTGGACTCGAGGTCATCCGCCGGCTGCGCGAATGGTACGCACGGCCGATCCTGGTGCTCTCGGCACGAACGCGCGAGCAGGACAAGGTCGCCGCATTGGACCTGGGCGCCGACGATTACCTGACCAAGCCCTTCGGCATCGATGAGCTGTTGGCGCGCCTGCGGGTCGCGCTGCGCCACCTCGCGGGCCGCCAAACGGGTGATGCCGGTGGACGCATCGAGGCTGGAAACTTGGTCATCGACGCAGCAGCCCGCCGCGTGACCAAAGGGGGTACCGACGTCCATCTGACACCGCGCGAGTACCAGCTCCTTCTCGCCCTGGCCAGCCAGCGCGGCAGGGTACTCACGCATCGCCAACTCTTGCGCGAGGTATGGGGGCCCGCGCACGTCGAATCGACGCACTACCTCCGCATTTACATGCGCGCGTTGCGCGCCAAGATCGAGGAGGATCCGGCGCGCCCGCGCTGGCTATTGACCGAGATCGGCGTCGGTTACCGTTTCGCCGATCCCGAGTGACGTCCCGGCTTTCAGCGGCGCATGAGGCCCGCCAGTGTCGTGCCAAGGTCGGCCGGTGACTTGACCGTCGTCACGCCTGCCTTCTCCAGTGCCGCGAACTTGGCGGCGGCCGTACCCTTGCCTCCGGAAATGATGGCACCGGCATGGCCCATGCGCTTGCCGGCCGGAGCCGAGGCCCCGGCGATGAAGGCCACGACCGGCTTGCGTACGTGGTCCGCGATGAATTCGGCGGCTTCCTCTTCCGCACTGCCGCCGATTTCGCCAACCATGATGATGCCTTCAGTCTGGGGATCGTCCTGGAACAATTTCAGGCAGTCGATGAAGTTGAGCCCGTTGATCGGGTCACCCCCAATGCCGATGCAGGTGCTCTGGCCAAGGCCGGCCTGGGTGGTCTGGAACACGGCCTCGTAGGTCAGCGTGCCGGATCGCGAGACGATGCCCACCTTGCCGGGCTGATGGATATGGCCCGGCATGATGCCAATCTTGCATTCGCCGGGCGTGATGATGCCCGGGCAATTGGGGCCGATCAGCACCGTGTCCGGGTAGGCATACCTCAATGCGTTCTTGACCCGCAGCATATCCAGCACCGGAATGCCCTCGGTGATGGCCACGATGACCTTGATGCCGGCATCCGCGGCCTCGAGGATCGCGTCGGCAGCGAACGGCGGCGGCACGAAGATCATGCTGGCATCGGCACCGGTACTGGCTACGGCGTCTTGAACGGTGTTGAACACGGGCAGTCCCAGATGTTCGCTTCCCCCCTTGCCGGGCGTGATACCGCCCACCAGCGTGGTGCCGTAATCCAGTGCCTGTTGGGAATGGAACGTACCCTGCTGGCCGGTGAAGCCTTGGCAGATCACTCGGGTTTTCTTGTTGACGAGCACGGACATGATTCGGAGTTCCTTCAGGCAATGGCAGCCACGGCTTTGCGCGCGGCGTCGTTGAGGTCATCGGCGGGCGTGATCTTCAGTCCCGAGCTGGCGAGCAACTCACGACCCTTCTCGACGTTGGTCCCCTGCAGTCGCACGACCACAGGAATCGTCAGGCCCACTTCCTTCACCGCGGCGATGATGCCTTCGGCGATCAGATCACAGCGGACGATGCCACCGAAAATGTTGACCAGGATGGCCTTTACCTTGTCCGAGGACAAGATCAGCTTGAAGGCCTCGGTCACCCGTTCCTTGGTGGCGCCACCGCCCACATCGAGGAAGTTGGCGGGTTCGCCCCCCGCCAGCTTGATCACGTCCATGGTCGCCATGGCCAAGCCGGCCCCATTGACCATGCAGCCAATGTTGCCATCCATGGTCACGTAATTGAGGTTGTGTTCGACGGCCGCGGCCTCGGCCGGGTCCTCCTGCGTCCGATCGCGCATCGCCGCCAGACGCGGGTGCCGGAATTCGGCGTTGTCATCCGAGTTGACCTTGCCGTCCAGGGCCATCAGGTCACCATTGGCGACGATCGCAAGGGGGTTCAACTCGATCAACGCGAGGTCCTGCTCCGTGAACAGGCGGTACATGCCCGTCATGATCTTGGTGAGCTGGCCGACCTGCCTGGCGTTCAGCCCCATCGCAAATCCCAATGTCCGGCACTGGTAGGGCTGCAGACCCTGGATGTAGTCGACGGTGACGGTGTGGATTTCCTCGGGCGTCTCGCTCGCCACCTGCTCGATGTCCACGCCACCGCGACTGGATGCGATGAACGCGAGCGCCTTGGTCCCGCGGTCCACGAGGACCGAGAGGTAAAGTTCCTTGGCGATGTCATTGGCGTCGGTGACGAGTACTTCGTTGACCGGCAGCGCGCGACCCGCCGACTGGTAGGTCGCCATGGCCCTGCCGAGCATGCCCGAGGCGGCCTCCCTGACCTCGTCGCGCGTCTTGCAGAACTTGACGCCACCCGCCTTGCCGCGGCCGCCTGCATGGATCTGCGCCTTAACCATCCAGGGACCATCCCCCAGTGCCTTGGCGGCATCGACCGCAAGGTCGGGGGTGTCGGCAACCTTGCCCGGCGGCACGGCGATGCCATACTCGGCGAACAGTTCTTTGGCCTGATACTCGTGGAAATTCATGGACGACGACCTCGGGACAGCGGGGAAAGGGGGGCGGCGGCACTGCCATGGCGCTTGGCGGGCCAGCCGCGTAAAGCCCCCTATTTTCGGCGGAACCGGCCGCCAAGGCAAAAGGACCGCCACCGTTGCCGCCTGATGGCGCGCTTCGCCTATACTCGCAGCGCATAGGCTGCGCAGCAGGCGGCGGTTCTTAGACGGCGCGGCATGACGCTGGCGTGGCCGCGGGTGCGAGCCCCGCCTGAACGCACCCAAGTACCCGATTGCGACAACGAGGCCCCCGCGTGGCGGCAGCACAGGATTCTTCGCTGCACCTGTCCTCCGGCGAAATCACCCGCCGCGAGCTCTATTTCACCAACCTGTTCCGCGTGCTGCAGGGAAGCACCTACGCCGGCCTGGCGTTCAGTCCCTGGCTGGCCGAGGTCATGCAGACGCGGCTGCCGCTGTTGGCGCGCATCACCGCGATTGTCTACCTGCCGATTGCCGGCATGCTGCTGCTGGGTACGCGCCGTGCGTTGCCGCGCCTGCGCACCCGCATGCCGCCGATGATTGCACTCGACATCCTGGCCGCGATGCTGATGATCATCGCGGTTCCGGATGCCCGCACGGGCATTGCCGGGCTGTTGATCGTCAACCTGAGCGCTGGCGCCGCCCTGTTGACGCTGAGTTCCGCGTTCACGTTGGCCGGTGCCGCCAGCGCCGCGCTGGTCTTCCTGGGCGGCGTGGATGTTGTCTTCGTGGGCCGGCCGGGGCGCATCCTGCTGGAAAGCCTGCTTTTCGCCTTCGCCTACATCGCGGCCGCATGGCTCAATCACACGCTCGGCCGGCAAATGCGGGCCAGCGAAGCGTTGGCCGAGCGCCGCGGCATCGACCTGGCCAATCTCGCCCAGGTCAACGAACTGATCATCAAGCGCATGAAGACCGGCGTCCTGCTGGTGGATGCTGGCAACCATATTCACCAAATGAATGAATCGGCATGGATGCTCCTGGGCAGCCCATCAAGCGACCAGCGGGACCTGGGCCGCGTGGCTCCCGAGCTCTCGCGCCGCCTTTATCATTGGCGAAATCTCGGGCGGGTCGACGAAACCGGCGTGGCGCTTGCGGAGGGGGTGCCCGAGGTGATTCCGCGGTTCACGCGTCTCGCGTCCAACGACGATGCGCACGTGCTGATCTTTCTCGACGACACGTCGCTCGTGTCGAGGAAGGCGGAGGAAATGACGCTCAGTTCGCTCGGCAGGCTGTCGGCGTCGATTGCCCACGAGATCCGCAATCCCCTGGCCGCCATTCGCTATTCAGCGCAACTGCTTGCCGAATCGCCCGACTTGAGCGCCGAAGATGCGCGGATGGTGGAAATCATCAACAACCACTGCGTGCGCCTGAACGATATCGTCGAGAACATCCTGCAGCTGTCGCGCCGCGACCGGTCGCGACCGGAAGTACTGGACCTCAATGACTGGGTCTTGCGCTTCGTCGAGGAATATTCCGAGTCGAACGACCTGGGCGAAGACAGTCTCCGCGCGGTGACGCAGGCTCGCGCCGTCGAGGCCCTGGCCGATCCACAGCACCTGCAGCAGGTGGTCTGGAACCTGGTGCAGAATGCGTTGCGCTACGGTCGCCTGCCCGGCGAGCCGGCCCGGGTGATGGTCATCGCCCGCAACGCCACAGAACAGGGCCCCCCGCTGCTGGAAGTCGTGGACCGCGGTCCGGGAATCCCTCCCAAGGTGGCCTCGCAGATCTTCGAACCCTTTTTTACCACGCATGAAATGGGCACGGGCCTGGGCCTGTATTTGGCGCGACAGATGTGCGAGGCCAACCAGGCGACGCTGGAATTTGTCCCGGTGCCGGGTGGCGGCAGTTGCTTCCGCATCACGCTGGGGGCCTCCGTGCGCATGGCAAGCCCGGTGTGAACGCGCCTGCGGTGCCCCCTCGCCGGCCTTTGCCAGCCCGCGCACTGGCGCTAATCTGCGCGCATGGAACGCAGTCAGGTGGATAAGCGCATGGGCAAACAGACCGTCTTGGTGGTGGATGATGAGCGCGACATCAGGGAGTTGCTCACCATCACGCTCGGGCGCATGAACCTCCTGGTGGAGTCTGCGGGCAGCGTGACCGATGCCAAGCGACTGCTGGCCGAACGCGGCTTCGACCTCTGTTTCACCGACATGCGGCTTCCTGATGGATCCGGGCAGGAACTGCTGGAACTGATCGCGAGGGACTATCCGGAAATGCCGGTCGCGATGATTACCGCCTACGGAAACGTGGATGCCGCGGTCAACGCCCTGAAAGCCGGCGCCTTCGATTTCGTCTCCAAGCCGGTCGATATCAACATGCTGCGGAGGCTGGTCCAGACCGCCCTGCGGCTAGGCCAGCAGCGGCGCGAGCCAGCCGATGCCGGTGCGGAAGAGGTGGGCACGAGTGGCGCCGACAGCGTTAGTGCGAGTCGCCTCGTGGGCGTCTCGCCGGCCATCGAACAGGTCCGAGCGACCATCGCCAAGGTCGCGCGCAGCCAGGCCCCGGTCTACATATCCGGGGAGTCCGGCGTGGGCAAGGAGCTGGTTGCCCGCCTGATCCATGAGCAGGGCCCGCGGGCCGGTGGCCCGTTCGTCCCGGTCAATTGCGGCGCCGTCCCCAGCGAATTGATGGAAAGCGAGTTCTTCGGCCACCGCAAGGGCAGCTTTACGGGCGCGCATGCCGACAAGGAAGGCCTGTTCCAGGCTGCCCATGGCGGCACGCTGTTCCTCGATGAGGTCGCGGACCTGCCCATGCACATGCAGGTGAAGCTGCTTCGCGTGATCCAGGAAAAGGCCGTGCGGCCCATCGGCGCGCATAACGAAGTGCCTGTGGATGTGCGCATCCTTTCGGCCACCCACAAGGATCTCGCCCGGCTCGTCGAGCGCGGCCAGTTCCGGCAGGATCTCTTTTACCGGATCAATGTGATCGAACTTCGCGTGCCGCCTTTGCGCGAACGCCGCGAAGACATCCCCCGGCTGGTGGCCGTGTTCCTCAAGCGCCTGGCAGCCGAGAGTGGCATGGAGTCGCCGCCCCGGCTGCAGCCGGATGCGCTGAAGGCACTGCTCGAGTACGGTTTTCCGGGCAATGTGCGTGAGCTGGAAAACATCCTCGAACGCGCCGTGGCGCTTTGTGAGAACGGGACGATCGATCGCCAGGACCTGATGCTCGTGCCCTCGGCGGGCAACACCGCCAGCGACGCGGACCCCGCCCCATCTCCGGCGAGTCCGTCCCCGGTTGCGTCGGCACCTGAACCGCAATCGCTGGACGACATGGTCACCTCCCTGGAGCGCGAGAAAATCATGCAGACGCTGCAGAGGACGCGCTACAACAAGACTGCCGCGGCGCGCGAACTGGGCATCACGTTCCGGGCTCTGCGCTACAAGCTCAAGAAACTCGGGATCGATTGATCCGCGCGCCCGCGGATCCCTCCCGCCGACCGCGGTCGGCACCATCGGCACAGGGACATCCTCATCGGACGCAGGGTGGGCCTGGGGCACTCCCATGCCGTGGTCCGTTCGCCGGGTCGACGATCACGCGGAGCCCATGCCCATCGCCGCCACGATGACGGCAACCAGCATGAACACGGACAGCACCATCGTGTAAACCGTGCCGATCCCGAAAAAGGCAAGCAGCGCCCCCGGCCAACGCTGGCCATAGATGCGCTTCTGCATCAACAAGAGATACACGGGAATCCACCATCCTCCCAGCGTGACGGCCCACCCGATCACTGCCGCCAGCGGTCCGGGCACGCCGGACGACGATGCGATCCAGCCGAGCACCACGAGCACGGTGAGGTCGAGGAAGACGAAGGCGTGGCTATGCAATGCGACAAGCAGATGCTCCATGTACAGATGCCTGGGAAAAAACATCTTCAACAGCAGAGCGAAGAACGGCATCAGCACGAGCATGGTCAATGGCAGGAGGTGCAGGAACGAACCCAGCAGCTGCCTCGCCGCATCCGGGCTGGAAACCCCGCCGCGAACGCCGGCATCGACGTGGCGGAGCAGCCAACCATGCGGCGCCGCAACCCGGGAGGCGATGCGAACGGGCGGTGTCGCGACCGAGGATGGAGCCGGAAGACGGGGGGAAGCCACGCCGAGCTGAACGAGACGGGCACGCGCCGCGCGATCAATCTGCCGCTGCTGGTCGAGCGCCAGCTTCCGCGACCACCCAGGCAGCCCGGGCTGCCTCAGCGTCCTTTGCAATCCGGCATCCAGCTGTGTCCGCACCCGCAGGACAGCGGCCGCATCCCGCGCCTGCGCGAAAGTCCGCGTGACCCCCGTATGCACCCGGGGCACCGGGCCGTGGTCCACGCTCAGCCGGATCGCAAAGAAGGCAATGATCGCGAGAAAGAACATCAGTCGCAGCGGCGCCACATAGCGCACGCGGCGCCCCGCAAGGTACTCGCGCGTCAGGAAACCAGGGCGCAAGAGCAGCGGGATCAGCGTGTTGATCAGCCGCGCATCGAAATGGAACGCACTTTCCAGCGCCTCGCGCATGGCCCCGCGCAAGCGCTTGAATGGATCGTGCGCCTGCTGGCCGCACTGGTGGCACCAGGGTCCGAGCAGCACCGCATCGCAATTCGCGCACCGCGCATCCCCGGCGACCGATTCCCCCGGAGCGAGGACTCCATCCCGCAGCCTTTTGCTCATCGCATTCAACCCGCCCGCAATGGTTACCTGACCGGCGCATGATAATCGCGCCCCACGCCGCCGTTCCCTTGAATGCAACTGCCCAACACGGGTACCTTCCGGCCACCCGCGGCCGGGCCTGCGGCTTGACGATCCGTGCGTCACGCCGTGCGCATCGCACTCGTGGGGGGAATCCGTGCCGCGCGCAGCGCGGGACCCAGCACCGCGAGTTGCCCGAGTGCCCAAAGCGCAATGGCGCTGACGACAAGGTAAGCAACGGGCAAGCGCGGCACAGCATCCTGCGTCATCAGCCAGACATTGATGCCCATCGCCCCTGCGCAACCCATGACGATGCCGCCCGTGGCAAGTATGAAATTCTCGGCCTGGAAATAGCGCAGGATGTCAGAACGGCGAGCTCCCAAGGCACGTCGAAGCCCGATCTGCCGCGTGCGCTGTTGTACCCAGAAGCCCGCAAGACCGTAGATCCCGAGGGCCGTCGTCAGAAGGAGGGCACTGATCACGCCGGCCAGAATGCCAGCCATGGCGCGGTCGTTCCGGAAATAGCGGTTCCGTACCTGTTCGAACGTGCGGCTTTCGAGCAGGACGCGATTCGGATCAACGCGCTTGAGTGCCGAGACGGCGGCGTTGAGTATTCTTGCCCGATCCCGCGGAGCGCAGCGGATCACGAAACTCGCCCCCTCCTGCATGTTGACGCGCAATGGCAGGATGACGCTGTAGCCCGCGCCATTATGGAACTGGTTGGGCCGTACCAGCCGATCCACCACGCCAACGACGCGCATCGGTACGTCCGCGCCCATGTAGATCACACGGCCAAGTGGCTGCTGGCCTGGCCACAGGCGCTCCGCCAGCGCATGCGTGATGATGACCCGGTGTGGCAAACGGCTGGTGTCGCCCCGATTCAAGGCCTTGATCGCCGCGCCGAGGCCGACATAGTCATCTGGCGCGAACCCCTGACCT